>CAYPTZ010000586.1:0-3007 GCA_964413395.1 uncultured archaeon
TATCTTCATTCATCTTGAAGTTGGCTTTATATATTCATTGTTCCATATTCAGTTACATAGCTTCTTGTCGCACGGTAAGCTAAAAAGGAGGATAATTACACCTAATATATAAAATCCAGTTAGTAGAAATAGAACAAATCCACCCATCCCAGTAAATTCAGCACTTACTGTAGGACCTTCAGCTGTAATGATTACTTTTATTTGATCAAATGCAATAATTATAGCAGAAAAAGAAATAAGAATCAAAATAAACATTTTATTTTCAGATAATTTTTTTGCTCTTGATTCCCCAAGCCAAACTGTTATAGATGCAAGTAAATATAGCCAAATTTGGATTAAAAAACCAGCAAAAGCAAAATCTCGTAATATATTCACAATTGTTAATGAAAAATATCCAGTAAATATTCCTTTATAAATCCCATTTTCAGCAGAAGCGAGACTTACTGGAGCAAATAAATAGATAAAGATGTCTAAAGTTATATATATGAACCAGCCCACCATTGCATTAATATAATAACGCTCAAATTGGGGTCGATCTTTCCACTTAATGCTATTATTTCTTTTTATTCCGAAAATTATATTTATTAAAAATAAAAATGATTCGATCACTTTTGGGACTACTAATGCTAATTGAAGTTGTTGATAATAAATAATATTCACCTATATTAATGCAATAATATATATCTTAATGAAAAGCATATTAAATGTGACTTTTTTAGGAAGAATTGTACAAAAAGGTATGAAAATTTAAGAAATCGTCTTTTTAAATGAAATGATATCTATAAAATATCACCATTTCTCATTTTATCAGAAAAATATTATCAATATAATAAGTTGATGAATTATCTGAAAAAAAAAATTTATTTTAAAGATATTATTAGAAAAAATAAAGATCTTATAACTTAATTTACATACATATCTCTCAATAAAAATTATAAAAAAAGAAAAAAAAATTTCAGATAGTTGAAAAAAATGAATGATGAAATTGAAAAAAAGACTATATTAATAGAATTTAGGAATATAAGCAAAATCTTTGGTAAATTCGCAGCTGTCAGTAATATCAACTTGAAAATTTATCAAGGAGAAGTTTTAGGTTTTTTAGGTCCAAATGGCGCAGGAAAATCAACTACAATGAAAATGATGGCTAATTTACTCGAACCAACCGAAGGAGAAGTTCTTATAAGGCAAAATGATAATTTGGAAAAATTAACTAAACACAATCAAGATGAATTGCTTGAAAATGTTGGTTTTTTAATTGAAAATCCTGCTTTTTATAAGAATATTTCTCCTCGACAAATTTTAACTCTATTTGCTAAATTGAAAGGCTATCCTCGAAACAAAATTAAAGAAAGAGTTGAAGAAGTAGTGAATTTAGTTGGTATGAGTGAATGGATTGATGAAAAAATAGGAACATTTTCTAAGGGGATGAGACAAAAAATAGGTGTTGTTTCTGCATTGGTTCACGATCCTTCAATTATTGTTTTAGATGAACCTCATACAGGATTAGACCCTAGTGCACGAATCGAAGTTCGAGACTTGATATTAAAATTAAAAGAGATGAATAAAACAGTCTTTTTATCCAGTCATTTATTATATGAAGTCTCAGAAGTTGCCGATAGAGTAGCTATCATCTCCCACGGTATTATCGTTGCATGTGATACCTTGGATAATTTGGAAGAACAAGCAAAGCAAAGCATAATAGATTTAGAAATCATAAGTTCTGAGGATCCTGGATCAAATATAAAAAAAATGGTATCAATAATTGGAAGTTATCTTAACGGACCGATTAAATATACTAAAGATACAAAAATATATGAATTAGATTTTGATGGAACACCTGAAAAACAATTTGAGATTTTAAATGTTTTAATTTCAAATGGAATTAAAGTAATTGAATATAGTGTTCCAAAAGCTGGGCTATTAGAATCACTTTATTTGAAATCAATCTCTCAAAGTAATCCTATAGTGAAGCAACATCAAAAAAATGAAGTTAAAGTGGAGAATGTATTATAGGAGGAAAAAAAAATGCAAACAGAAATGGAAACGCAATATTATAAAAAACACTTAATGATAAAAAGCAAGGCATTACAGCAAGGATTAGATATCGGAGTGTTTGATCTGATTAGAAATTTAAAAAAAACAATTATTCTTTCAATAGTGGTTTTTGCTTTCTTTCTTCTTTTCCTCATATTAGAAGAAGTTCAGATCTCAAAAAATGGTAGTATACCTGATACACCCTATGATTATTTTAGCGGTTTCATAGGAATTATCCCTATGCTTGTAATAATATGTTCAAGTTCGTATGGAGGTCCTTTAATTTCAGTTGATTTTGAATATCAAACAGGAAATTTAATTTTCCCTAAAATATCTCGAAATAGACTATTTGTCGGTCGATTTATCGCAAATTACTTAATGAACTCAATGATAATTGCCTTTTATTATCTATGTATAGCTATTGCAGTGTTAATTCGTTTTAAAACAATTCCTTCTTCACTTATGGGTAGTTTATTATGGGCTTTATTATATACCTTAGCAGTTTTGTCCTTTTCAACATTTTTCAGTTCTATAATGGGAAGTTCTGCTGGAGCTATTGTAATTGTAATATTGCTATTATTAATAGGATTTAGTATAGTAATTGCAATCATGTCATTTACAACCACTATAGAACCTTTATTTATTTTAGTTTATTTGGGAAACATAATTACTGCATGTTTTAATATGCCCATTGATGGGAATAGAGTAGATTATTTTAATTTTGATCCTGAATCAGGTGGAATGACAAGAGTTCAATCACCTAGTGATTCCGGGTTAACAATGACAACTTGGAATCATCCCAGTTATACAGGAGCATTTTGGGGATTGGTAATTCATTCAATCGTATTTATTTCGTTTTCATATTACTTTTTTAGAAAACGAGAACTAAAACAAAATTAATCTCCATTTTTTAGTATTTTTTTTTTTTATCTACACATTTTTATCTTTATTTTGAATTTGGAATTTTTTGTAT
>CAYPTZ010000587.1:0-2996 GCA_964413395.1 uncultured archaeon
AAAATTAACATTTATATCTACAGAAAATCTTGTTCGAGTTATGTTGGTCGAATTGATAGATAATGGAACTCGAAAAGTCCAAGCAGGATCCCACCAGATATAATCAGCAGGCGTTTCTTCATCATATTCTGCAGAACTCATAATTTTCTGTTCTACATATGAAACCGTATCTATTTTTTTTCCTTCATCAATCAATGTATTAGTAGGATTTTCATCAATATCCCTAAAATTTTGAGAATGATTAATACTAGATAAACACAAAGATGTTAAAAGGATAAACAAAATAGTTAAATTATAGGTTTTTGTTCTAATATTCATATAAATCTCCTTTTAAAATAAAAAGATTTTAATCAGGATAATTTATTTTTTTCAAACCTAAATAATTGATTTAGGAAATATTTTTGCAAAAAATCTTAAAATAATTATAAAAACTAAGTTATTTTAAAAAAAAGGCCACTTTCAATAAAAATAAAACTATTATTACCACTCAAATTATAAAAAAAATCTATTTACCTCAAAAAAAAAGGAGTAGATTAGTAAATAGTCATCATAACATTTTTTTTTTTAAAATGGTGTATAAAAAGTTTTAATTAATAAAATGAAGAACTATAATTGTCAATGTCAGAACCAAAAAAATTTCTAATTATTGATGATGAACCAAGTTTACTGCTAATTATGGGAAAATTCTTAAAGAAACTTGGGTATGATTCAGATACTGCAAATAATGGGAAAGATGGAATACAACTGTGTCAAAACAATCAAGAAGGATATTATGGTCTATTTATTGATTATAATCTTCCAGACTTGCCAAGTGCTGAAATAATTTTAAGAATAAAAAAAAAAAATCCTAATATAAAAATAATACTATCTACTGGTTTTGAAGTTGATGATGTTTTAAAAAAATTCAAAGATATGAATATTGAAATAAACAATACATTACAAAAACCCTATACATTTGAAGATTTTAAAAACTTAATTGAAACTATCTAATATTTTGAAAGTAATCATTCGTAGATAAAAAAAAAGTTAAAAGTATATTTCAAGATTTTTGGTTAGAAGAATATTCATCTTTCATTAAAGCAATAGCTTTAATTAAAACAGATTTATTTTGAGATCTACTTCGATATTGATGTAAAATATTATCAACATTATATCTAGGATAGAATTTGTTTATATAAAAATCAGCAATTAAACAAAAATATTCTGTTCCTTTATCATCTTGAATTACTGAAACCATTTTTGTATCCCAGAATATTTTTAAAACCTTATTTACATCATCAACACCTTTTTTTCTGAGTTTTTCCAAATCATTTCGGGTCACTATAGCTTCCCGCATTAATTTTAAAACTTCATAACAAGCGGGATCTAATATGACCTTATCAATAATTTCTAAATTATCAGTTTCATTTGGGAGATAATGCTCAAATGCAGTCCGAACTTCTCTTATATAGGCATCTTTCAAAGTTTCTGGAAGATGGCGATCTACAGGATCCTTTATTAAATCTGCCGGAGGAATTCGTAAAGCCATCAAATCTTCAGTTAAAAATACCATATCAGAAGTCAAACCTTTGACAGAAGCAATTCTTATAATTCCCATTTTAACTAAAGCAGCAATTATATTTTCGATATCAACAAATCCATCTTTATATTGATCTTTAATCCAAATTGAAATTTCAGATTTTGACAACGATGATTCTTCACGTAATCTGTTAAGCAATAATCTCTTAACTTCATTATTTAAAAGCATAGCATAACGCTGTTCTTCAACAAGAGTCGGATATACAGATATTCGTTGAAAAAGAGGACGAAGAATTGGATTTAGAGAGTCTGAACCTAAATTCATAATTACTTGTCGAGCCATTTCAGCCATCCCCTCTTCATATACATCACCATCTTCTTCAGAAGTCAAAATGAGGATAACATAAATAGCAGTATCGGAACCAGTATAATATGAAGCTAAATTCACAGCTCCTGCAGTCAGGGATACCAGTCCAGCATCTCCAGTAAATTCATGTTGAGAGTATAATTGCATTAAAGTTCTATCTTGTATAGTAGTCTCCTCTGGATAAGCGCCCAAGATATTAACTCCCACTCTTTCATCCCAATGCATAACAACTAATCCGGTTGGCATTTTAATTATCTCCTCCCATATTATCGTTGGATGTTATATTATCATTCTTTGATACAGTTCCAGATTCAAGGATATGAGCCAGATCTAAATCAAGGATTTCCCAGATGTCTCCAAATTTTTCACTAATTTCTTGATTTACAGTGAGTGTTATGTTTTCTTTAGAGACTTCTTTATCATTGGTGATATCTTTTTGTACTTTATCCAATAATTTCACAAAACCAGGTATTTTTGCATATTGAACATATTTATACCCACCGATTGTTGCAGATATAATTACGACAGCACCAATAATAAGCAAGAAATAAAAAGTTGGAAATCCATTAGCAATTTCAGCCATTTTTATTGTAATAGATATTGTTTCTTCTACTGTTGCATAATGTTCCTTAGAAATCTTCAAAGTAGTAATAAAAGTGCGATCACGGAAGAAGGCATTCACTTCATCTTTTGTAAAGGTTTTATTTGAGGTGTAAATCCCATCACTATCAAGATCAGTTAAAATAATGTCATCTAATGTTGAATTATCAAAAGATATAATTATTGTTGCATTTGTTATTGGAATTCCAGTACTTAAATCTTTTAAGCTGATTGAAAATTTGAGTTCATTTCCACTTACTTTCGAAATGGATTTCGATAAATCTTCTTTATATTCATAATTAAATACTCTTTTTTCTACGGTTAATAAAATCATAGCTTGTTTTTGCTCATAATTTAGCTGACCTAGAGTAATTAAAAGAATATAATCTCCTGCTTCTAAAGAAGTGGTATCAAAGTCTACACTGTAGTGATCATCAACAATGTTTACATCACCAGTTCCAAATACAGATGGATCATTAGATAAACTCCAAGTAAACAATCTACTTGTAGT
>CAYPTZ010000588.1:0-2991 GCA_964413395.1 uncultured archaeon
ATTGAAAGACCTTCTTCAGTTGTTAAGGAATTAATTGAGAATTCTCTTGATGCAAAAGCAACTAAAATAATTATTAATATTAAAAATGCAGGAAAAGACCTTATTCATATCATTGATGATGGTAATGGAGTTGAAGCTGAAGAAGTTGAAATTGCCTTTCTACGCCATACTTCTTCAAAAATTTCTTCTGCAGATGAACTTGATCAACTTAATACACTTGGATTCCGTGGAGAAGCATTAGCAAGTATAGCGACAGTATCCAAAATAATAATTCAAACAAGAACAATATCTCAAGATTTTGGAATAGAATTGCATTTAAATGAAGGAAAAAAAATTAAAAGAGAAGAGTGTGGGACTCCAGTTGGATTTTCGATAAAGATCCAAAATATATTTTTTAATTTACCTGTTCGTAGAAAATTTTTAAAATCTAATAAAATTGAATTTGGGCATATATCTGATATATTCTGCAGATATGCATTAGGCTATCCTCAAGTTCATTTCAAATTAATTCATAATGACATCGTTCGGTATAATTCTCCATCGTGGGTGGGAACTAAACTAAATAACAGTGAACATTTACCAATAGAAGCATATGGATATTCTATTCAATCCATCTATGGAAAGAAAACATATGATAATATGATTCCCATATCATTTACTGATGAAAAATTTAAATTATTCGGATATATTGGATATCCTGAAATTTCAAGATCAGACCACCAATTTTCATCGCTTTTTATTAATGATAGGTTTGTATCTCATAAAAAAATTGAAGCTCTGATGGATAGAGCTTATCAGGATTTTTTGATGCGAAGAAAACATCCTTTTTATGAATTATTTTTATATATATCTCCAGATCAAGTAGATTTTAATATCCATCCATCCAAAAAAAAAGTTAAATTTCTTGAAGAAGAAGTTTTTCTATCAAATTTGGAACAAATTCTGACCAAATTAATAAAAGAATCGCTAATAGAAGATAGAAAATCAAAAAATCAAGCAAATGAATCTAAATTTCAACAAAAAATTACTACATCCAATAATTCCTTAAATTTATCTAAAATAAGGCCTTCTTCCATTTTAAACATTAAAGAAACAAAGGAAGGTGTCCATTCAAATATAAAAAATAAGGTTAAATCTCAAAATCGGAAAAGTGATTCTGGTCATTTAAAAATAATTCCTGAAAATTCAAAAGAAAGAATAAAAGTTCAAACTCATTTTCAAAAGAATAAAATTACAGTTAATAATACAAAAATTCAAGGAACCTCCCGAAAAAAAATTACTCCTTTAAACAAATTAACTGAATCAATCTCATCAAAAAATGTTACTGAGGATATGATTGATTCATCCATCATCACGGTAAAGCAATTACCCTATTTACAATTATTAAACAATGGAATTCAAGCAGGAAAAAATTATCTCCTTTTTCAAAATAATGAAGAACTCGTCATAATCGATCAACATGCTGCAGCGGAGCGTATTAATTATGAAAAAGTTAAAAAATCTTTTGAAGAAGAAAAAATTTCAATCCAACAATTATTAATTCCAAAGAAATTAGAAGTGGCTCAAAACGAAATAGATTTTGTGAAGGAAGCAATACCTATGATTAAAAAATTTGGTTTTGAATTAGAATTTTTTGGTGGAAATACATTTATTATAAGAACTATACCTGCAATACTAAAGGAAAGTGATGGATCTGCGAAGATTATTCCTGATATTTGCATGGAACTTATTCACAAAGGTCATTCTAATACTTTCGCGAATTTAAAACGTGAAATGATCCAATATATCGCTTGTCATATGAGTATCACTGCTGGAGATGAAATTTGGAATGAAAATATGATTAGAAAACTTGTGAAACAACTAGATGCTTTGGAAAATCCTCATCATTGTGCACATGGCAGACCTACATATATAAAAATATCATATCATGATCTAGATAAAAAGTTTCATAGAATTTGAGTTAAAAGAGATAATGAAGAAAAAAATTATACTAAAAAGAACTATAATAAACACATATATATTAGGAAATAATTGAAACCATGCTGCATTCTGCACGTTGAATTTCTTCAAGATTGCTAATTGCATCTTCAATTGGTTGTGTTCCGCCTTCTTTTTCTTTAAAGATTAATCGGGCAACTACTTTTTTAGCTCCAAATGCAATTGGTTCAATTTTATACATTTCAACCATCGCGTCTGCTTTTACTACGGCTGGTTTTACGATATTTTCCATTAATTCCTCAATACCATCCATATCTTCTGGAATGATTTCGAAGACACCTAATAAAGTTTTTGGGGGTTTGACTTTCTTTTCTGCCATTTTTTTTACCTGAATTTTTTGATCTTTTTTGGGGTGTTTAAAAATATTTATTTAAAACTAGTTTAGGGTCCTGTGAATCCACATTTAGGACATTTATACTCTCGTGCAAATCGGCGACATCTTTCACAACGCCATAAAAGTACATCTCCACAATTTGGACATGCAAAATGAACAGCATTTTCTCCTGGGGCAACTAATTTACCGCAAGATGTGCATTCTTCCTGTTTGTAAGCCATTATAATTTACCTTAAAAATTACTAATTAAGCAAAAATAATGTGTGATAATTAAATAATTTTGTGATTCATAATATATGAGGTCAATTTTCTCTTTATTGAAGCATCTTAGCAGAATTTTTATCTTATTTTTCACTATTTTCTGACATATAAAAGAATTTAAGATCTACTTTCACAGTAATAAAATAGGCATTCTGCTTTAGAAAATCTTTAGATTTTTCAAAAAGAAACATATTTTTAAGGAAATGGGAATTTCAAATTTTATATGAGTGTTAATTCAAAAATATTAATTATTTCAGATATACATTTAGCAGATGGTACGGGTACCGATGATTTTGGTAATCTGGAAAATTCAGAAGATAGAGAAACTAAACTAATTGCTTTTATTGAAAAACATAATCCAAGATTAATAATTGTCAATGGCGATCTCTATGAATTAT
>CAYPTZ010000589.1:0-2974 GCA_964413395.1 uncultured archaeon
GCATTTTTTCAATATTTAAAAATAAACAATTACGAATTGGAATTATTTCTTCTGCAAGTTTTGATTCCATCTTTAAATCCATCAAAGATTTTATTCAGCCAATAATGAAAGTATTTATCGGAATATTGTTGATAGATATGATGCTAGAAGTTTCTCAAGAAGATTTGTATGTAAAGGTGATTTTGGGAATTATCTATGCTATTTTTTATATAGTATCAGCATTATCCTCTAAAAATGCTTATCGTTTGACAAAAAAGAATTCTGATTATAAAAAAGCCATTGATATTTTATTTGACATTTTTGCCTTATTGTTATTATTTGAAGCAATTTTTATATGGTTAAAGATACCTATAGGCATTATTTTATTGTATATGGCAATCTATGCGACCTATAATTTACGAAGACCTATTTTAGTTGGATATATAGGGGAATTATCCCCAAAAGATCAACGTACGACTGTTTTAAGTGTAGAATCACAATTTAAATCAATGCTAATGTTTATTTTTGCACCTCTTTTTGGATATATTGTAGACGAGGCATCAATTCAGACACTATTTTTAGTGTTAACAGTTCTTATTTTATTATTCAATTCCTTGTTTCTAAAATCGGACAAAATTAATGAAACAAATAATTCTTTAGTTTCTTAATTAACTAAAAAAGACTCTCCATCTTTTGCCACCTTGATATTTCCAAATATTTTTTGAGCTTGCTTTAAAAAAATCTTTTCAGAATTTTGTGATAGATCTGGAACATGAAATAAAATCAAATCTTTTGCTAAAGTTTGAGATGCCAATTTCGCAGCATCAGAAGGAGTGCTATGATTAAGCTGATGAGCTAAGGTTTTTTTTTCATCAAAAAAAGTAGCTTCATGAATTATTACCGTACAACTATGTGCAAATTCTTGGAATAAATTATTTGGTCTTGTATCACTGGAATAAAAAATTTTATCATTAATTTTATATGAATAGCATTTAGGAACATGATTAGACGGTATCCACTTAATAGAATAGATTAAATCATCTATTTTTATATCAACAGAATTATTGTCTTCTTTCATTTCTAATTCAATTATATCTACAAAAAAATTTACATTTTCAAATGTGGATGAAGTAATTTGAATCATATCTTCAAGTTTTTTTTTTTCTCCACTTGGAACATATATTTTTGGAGAATATTTTTTTCCAGTAGATTGAATACTTACATTATTTTCACTATAAAATGCTAATTTAAATAAAATAGAGAAGATTCCCAAAATATGATCAGGATGCATATGTGAAATAAATATAGCTTTAATATTTTCAATAGAGTAATTATATTTTAGAAGGTTACGCATACACCCTTCTCCACAATCAAATAAAATATTTTTATCAATTATTATAGAAGGTAAATCTCTTGATTGAGTTATCCCGTATCCACTTGTTCCTAAAAATTGAATTTTCATATAAATAGTAAAAAACATGATTTTTTTTAAATTAAGTGATAATGATTATTAAAAAAATTAGTAAGTGTCGACAATTTCTTGTATAATTGCCAGATATTCCCCAATTTTATCTGTTTCATTATCTGGAATAGAAATTGCTAAAATTCGATCTGGATCAAACTGAACAATTATTATATTTGAACCATCACCTTGTAAAAGAGTATATTCCATATTGGATTTCATCATCACATTTATTATATTACTTAACGCAGCAACTTGAGATCCTACCATAACTCCTTGAGATACACCATTGTCTATAATTTTTAAAGGAAGACCATCTTTTGAAATTAATGCTAAGAAAGTGGCAGATGGGATAGCACGCATAATTCGAACTATTGGATCTTCATTAATATATTCACTAGTTTCTACAAATGCGGCAATTTTTAATAATAAATTTTTGAGTACTTCTTGATATTTTGAAATTCCTTCTAATTCCGCAAGTTTACGACTTAAAATTGCAGCACCTGTTACTTCTTTGATAATTTGAAGAATAATAACATGTGAACCAACAATAATGTAAGTTGATTTTAGTTCTTTCTCGGCAATATTTGTATAAAGATCTTTAGAAATATAGAGAAAACTTGTGGCGGAAGCGATAAGTTCATTTGCATTGATATTATCAATATCTGATTTAAATTTAGTGAAAATATTCGTTGCAATTTCAGTTCCTATTGAAATTCCTTGAATTGCGATATGTGATTCCATTGAATCATCAATTAATTTTGAAATAGATTTCATAAGAATTTCTTGATTAGAACTCATATTATTATTTTAATTGTTTTTATTCCTAAATGGTTTCTCATTAACAAATCTAGTATGAAAATAGTAAATTGAAGAATAGCCGATGAGGAATTATCAATAAGAAAAAAAGTATTATTTTTTAGACTTTTTAATATATAGGTCTATTTGGTCTAAATTTCGGTCGAACTACCTTAAATACTAAAATTGGGTTTTTAAAAATTGCCACTTTTTTATTGATGACATTTTTCGACATTTTTTTTCATTCCTTTTTTAGTTTTTTTTTCTATTTACTGTAAATTTGTGCGATTAATATGATTCAAATGATTAACTTTGAAAATTATAACATTTTGGTTAATTTCAATAGTTTATCGTCTACCTATAATAAATACTGAAATAGGAGTCGAAAAAACTATTCTTTTTTGGTTGTTTTTATGATTTGTCATTATTTTTTTCCCCCTAGTTTTTTGTAATATAAATTATTAATATGTATTACATAATAATATTATTATCCGACATATATAAATATATTGAATCCAATAATAAAAGAAATAATCTTATATTCACTTTATTAAATAAATATAATCAGCTTTAATGATTTAGCAGATTTCATAACTAACAACCTCCCTTAAGAGTAAAAAAGGGGACTTTTTTTCTAATTAAGCACCATCCCTGAAAAAAGTGATCTGCCCCCTTTTTTCTTGTTCCATTAATTTACTAACTACCCGCCGGGTTTGATTATGGAATTTATTTTTC
>CAYPTZ010000590.1:0-2973 GCA_964413395.1 uncultured archaeon
TTTAACCTTACATTCTCACTGAGTTTAATAATGTTCTGTTTTTTAACATTTTTTGAGGTATTAATCATACCAATTGGGGATTTGAATGTCTCCAATGTGATAGAAATGGATTCTATGTTTAAATATGCAAGGTATTTTAATCAATCAATTGAGGATTGGGATGTTTCCAATGTGATAGATATGAATGCTATGTTCAATCAGGCATTTCGTTTTAATCAACCAATTGGGGGATGGGATGTCTCTAGTGTGACTGATATGATATATATGTTTGGTAAGGCAAGTAATTTTAACCAACCAATCGGAAATTGGGATATCTCTAGCGTAACTGATATGAGGGATATGTTTACAGGAGTGACACTATCTACTGCAAATTATGATCATTTATTGTTAGGGTGGTCCCTATTAATTCTCCAAACAGGTGTAGTTTTTGATGCAGGAGATTCAATATGTAGCGAGGAGGGTAACGTAGCAAAACAATATATTATTGCCACATATGATTGGGAAATTGTCGATGGTAATGATAAAGGAATCTCTTCTTATCCTTTGGGATTCTTTATCTTTTTTGAATTGATCACCATTCTAGGGATAAAGCAAAAACCTAACCATCATTAATCTCGAATTTAGTCAATATTCTTCAAATTTCTTTTTTTTTTGATACTTTTGAAGTTAATTTTTAGTTCCCGGTTAAAAACAAGAAAAAAATCAAGTGTAAGGATATAAAAATAATAGGAAATAATTTTTCGAAGAATAAATTATAACCTGAGGTACTGAATATTAAAAAAGAGTCTATTTACCTTTTTTTTCTTCTTCCAAAGCATATCATTACGCCTATAACGATAGATATTAGAAGAGAATGCCACATAAATCCAGGAAAGGAATCATCTGAAGGATTATCGGTATTAGTAGGCTCAGTATTAGTAGGCTCAGTATTGGTTTGATCAAGAGTCGTTATACTAAATTCAAAATCCAATAATAATGTCCCTGGGTTGCCATTTCCTTGATAATGATAATATTCAAGAATTCCAGTGTCTTTATTCATAATATTGCTAATGCTGAAGTTCTCATTTTGAGCTCGATATCCAAAATGAGTGTTATTATTGATTATTTCTAGATCCGGATCAGATAACCATTGATAACTGGTTAATTCCAAAACGAGTTGTTCATCATCCCATGAAATTCTTGAATCTTCTGGAATAGTTTTCCGAATCCATTGAGGGGTTCCCGGATACCAAACATCCCGAATGAAATGTTCCCTGTCCCAAAATGAATAATCCCCTTCATAGATTCCATTAAAACTATCCCCTGAAATGTCAATATCTAAATAATTTAGTTGATTCCATGTGACCTCATCTTGAGGGAATTTTGAGATATTGACCCAAAATTTATCGCTTTCAGAAAGGGTAGCACACACCTGAGTATTTTTTATGATTGGCCATGATTCAAGATTGTTATAATTTGCAGTTAGAACTTCATATTGAATATTAATAGGGGGTTCGGAAGCCCAATCATAATCTAGTGGGATATTGATGGGGGGGTTAATATTAGGATTAGAAAAATCATGTTGATATAAGTCGGTATTTCCTTGTAATCGATGTTTTAATGCATAATAGGAGGGGGTTTTTTCGACATCATGATTAAAGGGAAACCAAGTCTCTTCCTCGGCAACCCAAGGAACATTTTTATCAGATATTTCAAAAGGAATAAATGCTGTGATATTTTCATTAGATAAGGAAAGATTTATTAATGTTTGATAAAGTTCAGCTTGGTGTTGTAATTTAGCTTGAGTTAAAGGATATTTTGTCCTAACACCAACTTCTGACATATGGACTTCTAGGCCCAGATCTGTAAATGCCTTTAAACATTCTTCGTTAAATGTCCAATTATAGGGTGAAGGAGGAGGATAAAACCCTGTCAGATCCTCTTCTGTCCAACATTGCAATCCTATCCCATCAATCGGTACATTTTCACTTAATAAATTCGTAACTAAGTCATAAAAGAAATTAAATCGAGATTCACTTAATTCTTGACTAAATCCATGCCCTATCCCTTCATTAAGGAATAATTTCATATTTGGAGCGACTTCTCGTGCTTTATTAAACACATAAGAAATGTAATCTGGACCGATAATATCATACCAAAACGTATCTTGCATTTCAGCAGTGTAATTATCATAAGTATAGGGAGGACCCCAATAATATGGAGTATCTATTAATTCATTCCCAATATACCAATAATCAATATCATCCTTGTATCGTCCCACTACTGTCTCAATATGTTCATCTAAAATCTCCAATAATTCACTGCTTGAAAAATTAGAAAGTTGATTTATTGAGCCAGAAGGATCATCAGATGCTAACCAATCCGGGTATCCCATCATCCAAAGAATATAACCATAACAAATAATAGTTTTATTAGATTTTTTAGCAATTCTAACCATATTATCCATTTCATCAAATCGATAAACATCACGTTGGGGGTGAATATTACTCCACATAGCATCCCAACCCAGGACGATAGTATTATATTCTTCAATAATAGTTTTAGTTAGCAATGGATCATTCATTTGATATGCCGCAGCAAGACTCCCAATACTAAGGTTATACAAATCAGCTAATTCTCCTAAAGTTCGAGAATCCTCAGTATTTAAAGCGACTTTAGGAAATTCGGCTTTCTTTGATGAGTGAGAATTTGGACCGATAATTTCTTGAATATTATTATTATTATTATTATTATTATTTATGTCAAACTGTGGAAATGGTGTGACGAAACTGGATATTGTGAAGATAAATATGACATAAAGTGTAAGGATTTTTTTTAATTTAGTATCCATGAAATACAATCATTTTATGGTTTTATAAATGTAATTGGTATGATTTTTGTCACCAAAGATAAGGTATGAAATCAATTTTCTCGCGTAAATCTCTTTAATTAAACCCTGTAAAAACGTTTCAAAGGCTTCGAGTGGGACAACAT
>CAYPTZ010000591.1:0-1154 GCA_964413395.1 uncultured archaeon
CAAATTATTTAGTAGAAGATCTGGAATTATTTAATTTTTGTTGTGAATATCTTGAGTTTCCTCAGATTAAAAGAGACTTTTATAAGACTTGTGTAGGATATGGATTTGAATTTTATATAGGCCCCTTTGATCTTGCCCCCAAAGATAAAAAAGATACTGAATTAAAAGAGAAATTGAAAAAGGTAAAAACTGAAGGATTACTATTATTAAATTCAATATTTCCGGACGAAATGATGCGTATGTTCTCTGCCAAAGATATAGAAAGGGGAAAAGAGAATATAATATTTCATCTATCAAAAAGAGATAGCATAAAAGATATCGATTCGTTTCAAAAAAGAGTACAAAAATTGTTGACAGAAGAATTCATTGCTTTAGTACGACGAATTTATAAAAAACTAAAAATTTTTATCATTTCTTTGAAATTGACTAAAAATCCACCTCCATTTCCCATTCTTCATACATATCAACAAAGGATGAAGTTTATGAAGAAATTTCCTCATTTTTATTCATTCTGTCATTTAATTAATTATAGAAATGCAAATTTAAAACGAAAAATTAAAGAAAATGATATTTTTGATTTTGCTAATCTATCCGTCCCAATAGCATATTTTGACGTAGTAGTGGGAGAAAGATCATTTATTGCTTTGGCTAAACAAATTAAACTGGATTCGATTTTTAAAACCAAATTATATTCAAATATTTTGAGTATTCATGATGTTCTCGACCAATTTTCTTTATAGAACTCATTACAATTCAGATTAAAATTAAAATCTATCGTCTTTTGTTTAATATGAGAACAATTTTTCTGATCTTCTTTTCCCATCTTATTAACACTTATATTTTTGTGAATGATTCAATTTTTTTTTTGTAGAAATAAAATTTTAATTATAGAATTTTAAATTTTCATTCATATCTTTTTTTTTTTTTTTTGCTTTGCACAATTGGGACACCATGTGCCTTGCTGAATATTACAGGGTTTTGCATACCAAGTATGATTTTTCTCACATTCCCATTCTAATTTTGTGTTACTATTTATATATTCGTGTGACAGACATTTTCCATTGTGGGTTTTTGCTAATGTTATCATATCTGAAAGATTTTTTTTCTTACTTCCGCCACATTCAGGACACCATGATCCTTGTTGGATGTTAGTG
>CAYPTZ010000591.1:1254-2964 GCA_964413395.1 uncultured archaeon
GGTCTTGCTTTCCATATATGACCGTTTTCACATTCCCATTCCAATTTAGTGGTACAATTTATATATTCATGTGACAGACATTTTCCATTGTGAGCCTTAGCTAATTCCTGCATATTTATGAGTGTTTTTTTTTTTTTACCTACACATTCTGGACACCATGTACCTTGCCGGATATGACTGGGTCTTGCTTTCCATATATGACCGTTTTCACATTCCCATTCCAATTTAGTGGTACTATTTATATATTCATGTGACAGACATTTTCCATTGTGAGCCTTAGCTAATAAGTGCATGTCAGTAATATTTTTCTTTTTCAATCCCACACATTCAGGACACCATGATCCTTGCTGAATGCTACTTGGAGTTGCGAACCAAGTATGACCGATTTCACATTCCCATTCTAATTTTGTGATACTATTTATATATTCGTGGGCCCGGCATTTTCCATTGTGAGCCTTAGCTAATAAGTGCATGTCAGTAAGAATTTTCTTTTTTATTTTCGTAACCTCATTCATTTTATATGTAAACAATAAAATATCAAAATAAAAAAATTTGAAAATTTTCCCAATTTAGCTTACTAATTTTGAATCAATTTGCTTGAAAATCATCAATGAATAAGCATCTATTATCTTTAGTTCATCTTCAGAGATATTTAAAGAATTATGGGCAATCATGTTTCGATAATTATATAATTCTTGTATTTTTCCATTTATCCATTCTATCGATTCAAAATCTGATTCAAAAAGACCCCAATTTTTGGAAATGATTTTTTTAAGTTCATTAAAATCCAAATAATATATCTCATGTTTCCCTCTAAGAGCGAGATATTTTTTATGATTTTCTTTAGTTTTTCTATCTAGAATTTTTTTTTTTAGGTCTGAAGGAATATTCTGGTTAAAATTAATATTTGAATTTTTAAATATAGATATTATATATTTCCTTAAAATATTTTCAATCAAAAAAATGTGTTTAAATCCTATATTTACCTTTTCTAATTTGATATAAATTTCTTGATATTTTTTTTTATCTGGTTTGAAGAGTGAAGGATCAATATTTTTTACGATTTTTTTTGATTTTTCAATATTATCAATGAGAATTTTGCTAATCTCCGCAATACTATTTACATAAGGATATTCATCTAGATTTATACTATTCACTGATTGTTTCTTAATAAGAGTGAATAAAATTTTAATATCTCTCAGCCATTTCTCCATTTTGTTCGAAATTATAAAAGATTGAGTCGGAAATCTAAATAATGAATTATCTTTTTCTTGTCTAAATACACCTAAATAGTGCAAAATATCAGATTTTAGTTCATCATATAAATTTTCATTTGATAAATCTTTGAATTTATTCATTGCTATACTCTATGATACAAATAAATATTAAATATTTCTGTCAAATGTGAATTGAAGAAATATATAGCTTTAAATTATGAAAAAGTGTTTTGAAAAAAATTATTTTTCAAAAAATTATTGAATATCTTAGTAATTACTTTTCGTTTTACTCCATTCATAACCATAAATCAATTTTAGGCTTAATTTTAAAAAAAAATGGAGATAACTCTAAGATATCACATTACATTATTATTTTAGCAAAGTCTACAATCTAAAATCATATACTTGAAACAATTTGAAAAATGTATTTATTTGATGTAATTATGTCACATCCTTGACAGTTTTAGCAATCTTTTTATGGAGAGTATTATAG
>CAYPTZ010000592.1:0-2957 GCA_964413395.1 uncultured archaeon
AAGTTCTCATATTATTAGTTTTTCAAATTTTTGCTTCCTTTTTATTAATATCATTCCCGGTTAATAGTCAATCTCCGTTAGGAGTTAATAATTCTATTGGTGATTACGTTGCTTATAATATAAACCTAAGATTGTCTGGAAGTACGGGGGACTACTATGACTGGAGTGAAAAAGAAGACGATGATCGAATCTACACAATTACCGAAATATCCGGCGATGAAATAAATTGGAAAATGGAGCGAGATTGGAGATATAATGACGATGATTATGATAAAGAATACGATGAAAGCACGTATTTTTTTAAAACAAATCAAACTGATTTTTCATACTTAGATGGAACTCATGATGGACCTGATGAAGATTTACCCTATTACACTTATGACAATATTTGGTTCCGAATAGATCCTTCTAGTAAAATTAATGATATTATTCATATTTTAGGATATAATTATATTGTTGAAGATATTTCAGCAAATATCCTGCATAAAGGGAAATATGTTGAATGTATCCAAATATCAACATTGTCCTCTTATTTAAAAGTAGTAGATGATCCAAACCATGAGTATGATGTTGATGGTCAATTTGAATATAATTTCGAAGAAACTATGTATTTTGATATTAATACAGGATATTTAGTTAAAAGTAAATGGAAAGCAGATGCAAGAACATCAGAAGGAAATTTTGTATGGCGAGAAACAATAAAACTAACTGATGCAAGTTTTACTATCCCCATGAGTGCGTATGGAAAAAAGGTGATATTGAGTGTTTCTCTAATTTCTATATTGGTAATTGCTTTTATCATTCTATTTGATTACTTCAAATGTAAATCTACTGTTGAAACAACTATTCGCTTATTAAACAATGACCTTGAAGTTATAAAAGCACCAAAGAGCAAAATTGGAAGATATATTAATAGTCTCACCAAATACCATCTATATTCATATGATAAAGTTATAGATGAAGCACCATCTCTTTGGAATCCAAGTTCATTAAATTATCAGAGTTTATTAGAAGAATGGGATGCACCTGAAAAATACCATTTAAACGATGGCGTTTTTATTATAATTGATCCCTACAATAAATTAGGAATAGTAGATGTTTCAAATAATCGTTTATTTACACCAAAATTAATGCCAATCAATGAAGATAGTATCAAAATACTTTTTAAATTAGCATTAACTATGCAACCAACAATAAAATCACCACAAATTGAGGATATGGAAGCACAGACTCTTGATACTGGATACAAGGAGATAAATACTGATAATCGTTATGCTAGAGAAATCCAAATTTTATGTTCTACAACCCGTGATTGGAAATTATATGCTAAAGCATTTGGTTGGGGAAGAGCGCATATGGGATTTAGAGAGCATGTTTATAGTTTAGATTATAATGATATAGTCCAACAAAAATATACCCTCGAATCAAAAAGTATACCTATCACTACTGATAAAGGAATTTATCATTTTAAAATTGAGAATTTTGTATCCAAAGATTCTGGTTTTGCTCTAAGTGATGAATTTCTCTTGGACAGAAGTTCAGAGCATTATTCTTCTAAAGAATTTTGGGAGGAATATCACGAAATAGATTTACTATTATCCAGACGGAAAGTCATTGATTATACTTTAGGACAAGCACCATTAACTCCTTATTCACATTATCGAAAATTAACCTATATCCTTAGATCTAACCCCAAAAAAGTTTTATTAGTTGGAGATGATGATCTAATTTCAGTTAGTTTAGCTAGAAGAGGTATTGAAGTGCATACTCTAGAACTTGATCCTTATACTTGTGCATTAATTTCTGGAATTTCTCGTAACGAAAATTTACCAATTACAATATATCAAACAGATTTGCGAAATCCCTTACCAGAAAATCTTCCAGATAATTTTGATATATTTGTGGCTGATCCAGATTTTACTATATTAGCATATGGACTTTTTCTTTGTAGGGGAATGTCAAAATTGAATAATTTAGGGATTGGGATCATAAATTTTGAGGGAGGTTTTGGAAACCATAAATTAATAAAGCGATTTTTAAAACAACTCAATATACCAATCATTCATTTTTCAAAGGAAAAATGGACCTATGTTTCGATTCACAATCAAACTTCAAGAATAATTGACTCAATGTATCGATCTGGCTATGGCAAATATAGTCATGTGAGCTATAATTATCATTATAAACATGAAATTGTATATGATAAGGCACCCTATAAATCACATATGTACATACTTCAAAAGCGGGCAAATTCAATCATTCCATTAGATAAAGATGAATTCTTAAGAGCTCCTGAGAAATATATATATGATTATTAATTTTTTTTTTATTTTCTAAATAAGATTATTTGAAGTGAAAAATATGAAGATATTGAATGAAATTGAAATTTATAAAATCACAGATGGTAATAATATCTTTAAAATTGCACAGAAATCTGGTTTATCCGATTTAAATTTGTGGAATGATGCAAAAAAGGTTGAATTATTAGTCCAAGAGAATTTTTGGATAGTATACGGTGCAAGAATTAAAAATTTAAATTCATATTTAGAAGATCCGATTAGTACAACAATTGGAATTATTGCAGGAGGAATAGAGGACGAAGGTCGCTTATGGATTGAAATCCTTGCTGTTTCTCCAGAATATCGTAAAAAAGGGATTGGGACACAATTACTAGATTCATTACTACTATACTGTAAAAAAAATAAAATTCGAGCGATTTTTGTTGATGTAGATTCAGATAATTATGGTGCTAGGGACTATTATAGAAAAAACAGATTCCAAAAAGCAGGTAGAATAAAAAAATACTATTATGATTCATCAAATGCTATAATTTACTTTAAAGAAATTAAATGTTAATATAAATCAAATCGTTGTGAAACAAATGGAAAAAGAAAAACTTATTAAAATTTGGATTTATACTATGCTAATAATTATGGGAATAAAACATATTCCCATGA
>CAYPTZ010000593.1:0-2949 GCA_964413395.1 uncultured archaeon
TCGGATTGGATGAATCTTGTTAATAATTGCTTGTTAAAATTATTATTAGTCATTTGATTAAATTTTAATCTAATTCATTTATTTCCTGAATTATTTTTTCTGTTGCACTGGCACCAATGCGAGTAACACCTAATTTTACTACTCTTTTCACATCATCGATCGTTCTGACACCACCAGCAGCTTTCACTTGAATTTTTTTATCAGAATACATCCTCATTAACATTAAATCATGGTCTGTGGCGCCTTGATACGAATATTTTCCATCATTTCCCTTTACGTATCCATAACCTGTAGAGGTTTTGACAAAATGTACTTTCAATTCATTGCATATTTGGCACAATTTAATTTTATATTTATCATCTGGTAAAAAATCATTTTCAAAAATCACTTTTAATATAGCGTTATATTTCAATGCAATTTCTAAGATAGAATCAATTTCTTGTTTGATATATGTCCAATCTTCGGATAGTACTTTTCCAATATTAACAACCATATCTAATTCGGTGGCTCCATCTTGACAGGCAATTTCTGCTTCAAATTGTTTAACTTCAATTGTACTATTCCCATGAGGAAATCCAATGACAGTGCAAATTAAAACATCTGTTTTATTTAGCAGACTTACTGCCAATTTCACAGCATAAGGTTTAATACATACTGATGCAACATTATATTTTTTAGCTAATAGGCAACCCTCTGTCAATTCTTTATCAGTAAGTGTTGGATGAAGCAGAGAATGGTCAATAAGTTTAGCAACTTCTTCTTTATTCATTTTTATCACTTTATATTTAATATAGATCAGAACTTAATTAATTTCAATATATTTAGTTTTTTCATACTAAAAAATTCCTTTATAATTCTTTACTTATTACCTTAATACATTTAAGCCTACATTCCTACTAGTACTTATGCAATTTTCCTTTAAGAAACTCGGTATCTCATCTGGAGCTAAACGAATAATAGTTCTAGATGATGAAGATGCTTTCGAATTGGGAGTTAAACCAGGAGATAGAGTCCGTGTCTTTGCCCACACAGTTCAAGGTATGAAAATTGGCCCAGGCAAAATCGCAATAGTTGATATTGCCACAAACAATGAGACACTCCCCCGTGGAACAGTTGGTCTTTATGATGAAGTTTATAATCAACTTGAACTTTCCGATAAATATAATAAAATCTCAGTCTTTCTATCTTCTAAACCTACATCTTTTAATGCTATCAAGGAGAAAATTAAAGGTCATGAACTCTCATCTCAACAAATTCAAGAAATTGTGAATGATTGTACTAATGAACGTCTTCTTGATATTGAAAAAGCAGCGTTTATTATTAGTCTTGAAGTCAGAGGCGCTACAGATCGTGAAGTAGTTGATTTAACCAATGCTATGGCTAACTCCGGGGAAATCTTAGATTTTGGTGATGAAGTCTATGATAAACATTCCACAGGAGGAGTTCCAGGGAATAAAGTTACCTTAATTATCGTCCCTATAATCGCTGCTGCGGGACTTTTTATTCCTAAGACATCTACGCGCGCAATTACCTCCCCAAGTGGGACTGCAGACTCATTTGAAGTACTTGCTCCTGTCGCGTTTTCTAAAACAAAAGTTCTTGAAATTTTAACAACTGAAAAAGTAGGAATTTTATGGGGGGGAGCTTTAGATTCAGCACCAGCCGATAATGCACTGATTCGTATTGAAAAACCATTAACTATGGATCCATTCCCTTTGATGATTGCATCAATTATATGCAAAAAAATCGCAATGGGCGTGAAAAAATTAGTTTTAGATATTCCTTGTGGAAAAGGAACGAAATTTCCAACAATTGAGGATGGGCGTAAATATGCAAACCGATTTAAAGAAATTTCTACTCAAGTAGGAATTCAAACTGTTTGTTTATTAACCAATGCATCTCAACCAATAGGTCATGCAGTCGGTCCTGCATTAGAAGCACGGGAAGCAATGAGATTATTGAAAGATCCTACAATTGGACCTTCAAGTCTTCGAAATAAATCTTGTGAATTAGCAGGAATTTTATTAGAAATGGCTGGAAAAGCACAAGAAGGAAAAGGTAAGGATTTAGCATTAGAATTTCTAAATAACGGAAAGGCTTATAATGCAATGAAAAGGATTATTAAAGCTCAAGGGGGAAATCCAGATATCGATCCAGAAAAAATTGAAGTAGGTCCATTTATGCAGGAAATGATAGCAATTGGTGATGGTTTTGTCACTTCAGTTGAGAATAAACATATCAATCGAATAGCTAAAATAGCAGGTTGTCCTGCTGCTAAAAAATCGGGAATAGAAATTGAACGTAAAATTGGACAAAAAACCAAAAGAGGAGAAGTTATTTTTAGAATTTATTCAGATAGTAAAGCTCGATTAGATGAAGCTGTTGAATATTATAATGCCCATTTACCCCAAATATTAGGCGGAATGACATTAGAACGAATTTGATTATTCTTCTTCTTTTTTTTAAAAAATATCTAAATCACTGTATTCACAGAAAGGCACAATACAAATGGTATCTATTTCTTCAAAGTCAAATATCAAATCCCGAGTTCAAAAACATTGGATAGAACATAAATTATGGAAAAATTTTTCCCCTTCTCAATCAACATATAGCAAAATCAAAAAATTTTTACAAATGGAATTTTCAAAAAATTTGGGTAGTAACTATGTGAATTATTTTAATGAAAAAACTAATAAATCTGCCCAAAAGAAATAAAAAAAATCTTTGAGAATTAAAGAAAAAATAAAAATTTTTATTCCTGCACTCTATTAATAAAAATTTTTTACTGAATTGAATTAATCTTCAAATTATTTACCAGTTAAATGGATATTAACCTTTTTTTTTAGAAATTCTTTCAATTTTCTATTAATTTCATTGAAAGTTAAAAATCTATCCCTAGGTTCATACTGTATACATTTCAAAACAATTTCTTCTAATTCTAATGGATAA
>CAYPTZ010000594.1:0-2949 GCA_964413395.1 uncultured archaeon
AATACGAGTGGGATTATCAAGCAGCTTGAGTGGAATGTAAACTTTTATTTCTTTTCTCTTTCTCTCTAACTTTATCCTTTTGTTTGGAATTAGAATATCCTGATCGAAAACTTTATAACTTTTTGGGCCCAAAACAATATGGATTTTTGGCATTTTTTTGAAGTTGATATCTGATCGATACCCGAAAACAAATACAGAGTATCTTACCTTTTCACTAATTGATCGTGATAATTGAGTGTTAATTATAAGATTTTTGTTTTCTATAATAAAAAAAATTCAAACTATCACTAAATGATGAATTGAATAAATTTGGAAATGTAATTAAAGAACTATAAAATTACATTTTTGATCAGATAGATTCTAATTTTAAAAGAATATCAATTTGACTAAATTATATAATTTTAAATAATTTCTCTAACCCATATTTTAAATGAAATAAATTAGATATATGACTAATTTTAGAGGCAATCAAAAGGAAGAATTTTATAAAAATAATTGAAAAAATTATAAAGATAATTTTATTTGTTTTGCTCGTGTTCTAAGAGTTACTTCTGTTATTCTAGTTGCATCTGCAATTTCGGTCTGGGTACGTTTTTCGTTGGAAGATTTTGCCGCCATATAGAGAGCTGCTGCTGCTAAACCCTTAGGATCTTTACCTATTTTTTGTAATCCATGCCTCAACGCAGTTTTTAATAAATCTGAGGCTTTCTTTTGAACAAGAACAGAAAGATTCAAATCATTTCCAAATCTGAAAATTAATGGTTCAGGAGACACAGGTTTATATTTCAAATGTAATACGGGAAGAACATTTCTTACAAGTAGACCTAAACTTCGATGTACACTCCGTAAAGGCATTAATGCAACATCGACAACTTCTTCTAGTAAACGTGGAAAATCATGAATTCGAATAGCAGCATATAAGCTTGCTGAGACAAAACCATCTATTGAACGACCCATTGTCAATTTTTGACGAGCAACTTCAGAATAAATTTTCCATGCTGTTTCTAAAATATGATCAGGAATATTTAATTTTTGGGCAAGTTGGTTGATCTTTGGTCGAGCTTCCCAATAATTTCTTTCTATTGAAGAGACTAAAGAGCCTTGAATTTTTGATAATCGATTAAACATTGCACCTCGTTTACCACCAATTACTTGACCTTTGGCATCAGGACTATTTATACCAATGACTGTTCGAGGCCCGAAATTTCTCCATCTAGGTTCAGTTCGCCGCCGGTTTTTTACTTCAATTGCTGTGTAGGCACGCTTTTCAGCAGAGATATATGCTCGCCCTAGTACAATTCCACAATTTTTGCAAACTCGCATTCCATCCTCATTTAATATTTCAGGATTATTGCAGCATTCGTCATCAATTTCGTAATCAATTCCTCTTGGCATTGCCATTTTTCAAATATCAACTCATTTAATTTCCCGTTATTCGTTTTTATTAATTGTTTCGAATAAAAATAATTATTAAAATAATTAAAAAATTAATAACAGTTATAGTGAATACAAAACAAATAAGGAGCTTATCACGAATAAATCTTGATCTTTTTAATTAAAAGGTGATAGCATCACATATTTTTACAAGAATATAGAAAAATTCCTTTAAATCTTTGAAATTTTCTAATAAATTTGAATCATTATTATAATATTTACAAAAAAAAAAGAGAAATAATCAAAATTGTCTTAAAAAAAAAAAAAAAATGGGGTTTTTTTCAGTTTTTTGTGGAAGATTTTATAAATAATTCATTTTAAAATAATTATATTAATCTGTTTAAATACAAAGATTGTATTTAAATATAAAAATAAAAAATTATCCTTTTGTTACTCCAATAGGAACTAATCGTGCGACTTTTTTAATAATTCCTAAATCGTGACTAACACCAACAACTTCATCGATATTTTTATATGCTAATGGTGCCTCTTCAGCCAATACTTTTAAAGAAGCAGCCCTAACAATAATACCTTTATTAGTTAATTCTTGTTGAATATTCTTTCCAAAGAATTTTCTTTTTGCTTTAGATCTACTCATTTCTCGGCCACCACCATGAGCCGTACTCGCAAAGCTAAGATCCATAGCTTTTTCCTGTCCAACACATATATAGGATGCAGTCCCCATAGAACCTGGAATTAGTACAGGTTGTCCAATTGGACGATAATTAACAGGAATATCTTTATGATTAGGTGGAAAAGCTCTAGTTGCCCCTTTTCGGTGAACGTTAACCATACCACGTTTACCCTCACCTAAATCATGTTCTTCTTGCTTTAAAATATTATGAGCTAATCCATATACTAATTCCATTTCTTCTGGATTCACACCCAATACTTCTTTAAATGCATCTCTAGTCCAATGCATTATAATATGTCGATTTGTCCAAGCAAAATTTGCAGCTGCTCGCATTTGAGCAAGATATCGATCAGCTTCTTTTGTTCCCGATAAAACATATCCCAATTCTCGGTCTGGAGCAACAATACCATTCCTATGCATCATGTGATCTATTTCTTGAAGAGAATCGGTGCATATTTGGTGACCCATGGCCCGACTACCAGTATGTATCATCACAGTTACTTGATTCTCTTCAATACCCATTATTTTAGCTGCTGCCTCATCGAAAATTTCTTCAACTCTCTGAATTTCTAAAAAATGATTCCCAGAACCAAGAGAGCCTAATTGTCGAATTCCACGAGCTTTAGCTTTTGCAGAAACTATAGAACTATCTGCACCTTGAGTAAATCCCTGATCTTCACAAAAAATTCGGTCCTTTTCAAAACCAAAACCTTTCTTTATTGCCCAATTGATACCTTCGTCCAATATTTCATCTAAATCCCCCATTCCAATTTTTAATTTACCTTTTGAGCCTAATCCGCTTGGAATATGATGAAAAAGAGATTCTGTGATTTCAGGTAATACAGAAACAATATCATTGTACATGAGGGGGGTTCTTAAAA
>CAYPTZ010000595.1:0-2947 GCA_964413395.1 uncultured archaeon
GTCACAGAAACGATGGGAAAATCACATTAGATTATTCTGAAGATTAATGAAAAAAAATGATATGTAAAAAATATCACGAAATGTTTGAAGAATTAATAAATTAATAGTCTTCTTGTAATGCATGTTACATTCTGCTTCTATTCAAAAATTGTTCAATAATGATCTCTTGAGCATTCAATACAACAAATCAGGTGATCTGGGATCTTTTTTCCACAAAAAGGACATTTTTTTGAGTCTTCATCAGCCATAAATATACTTTATATAAATTTACCTTAATATTTTTATAATTTTTTCAGCAAAATATTTCAAAATCTCTTAATTAATATAATATATTTGGAATACATTTCAAAGAAATAATTCCATTAAATTTTTTTTTTCATGAGGTGGAAAATTCATCTCAGTTTTTTTTGTCGTTTTTTATCTGATTAGAAAAATTCAAAACTAGATAAACATTAATAATATTGTGAAGCATCCCACAAATTATCTTACCTATCGCACAGTAAGGCTTTCTTATCCCACGATCTTGATATGAAATGTTTTTTATGTCAAAATCGGTCCATATTGCTTATGCAAATGCAGGAAAAATTGTTCATTACCTCAAAGAAAACATCAATCAAATCATCAATCGTTATAAATGTTCTTCGAAGAATTGTAAACTTTCTGAAGTTGTACTCTACCTGACCCCTAGATTTGACTATGGTAGGTGAACATGGAGGGTTGACGTCCTCAGATATTTAGCAAAAGAATATTGACAACTCAATTCGAGCCCATCTTAAATAAAAAAAAAAAAGATTAGAAATCGAATATCCAGATTTTCTAATTTCAATTGATTCGATAAGAGCAATTTGTGACGATTTACTTAAATTAAAAGCGCATACTATTAATGAACGGATATTAATGATAATTCTATATGGGTGATTTACGTTCATTTCTTCCCAAGAAAAATACTTCATATCCTAAGGTATTAGGTGATTAATACTGCTTAGGATGC
Organism: uncultured archaeon; assembly: GCA_964413395.1. Taxonomy (GTDB): domain Archaea; phylum Asgardarchaeota; class Lokiarchaeia; order Sigyniarchaeales; family Promethearchaeaceae; genus Lokiarchaeum. The sequence continues at coordinate 992 of CAYPTZ010000595.1, forward strand.
TCATATATCCCCTGTTTATTTCCGTAATATTATTTTCCGGGAAATTATCGGACAAATGGGATGTTGGAGCGACTATTGGGACTTGAAAATTGTGTGCTCATCTCTAGGGTAGGAAAAGGAAATGCAAGTCATAAGATTGCCATTCGGGGTGAAGATTACTTACGTATTATACCTCGTGATCCGATTGAGTTAATGGGAAATATTATTATTGAATACCAAGAAATATTAGTTTTAGAACTTCGGAATAAATTCTATGAACGCATTCAAAAGCAAACTTGAAATTGGTTTACAATGAGTCATATATATAATGGATTTCAAAAAGTTTCTTTAATCTATGGTAAAGAATTCTAATAAAAAAATTGACTAAAACGGAGGTGAGATGAATTTCCTACCTCATGAAAAAACCGCCCTTTAATTTTTTTTTTTTATTCAGTTCTCAATGAAATAACTGTTTTTACCCTTTCCTTTCTCTCCGAGATTTTTAAGATGATTATTGATTTATAGATTAATAGTGTCTGAAAATTGATCAATTAACCAATCTCGATATTCTTGGAACGACATTCGATGCCCTGGGAAGATCTCATCTCGTTCGATCTGCCAGAAATCGAACAGTAAATATTTTCCCATTTCTGAAAAAAGGCGCGTCCCATCATCATTTGAACGCCAAATGCCTTTATGTACAGCCACATCGCGAAAAGCAGTCTCAATTTATCACCTCATTTTATAGTATCGTTTGATCGTGTACACGAATGATTTCGAATGATATTGAGGCGCAGTAGTTGTTATTAAGGCATAGATCTGTCCAGATTCTTCCGTCAAACTTACAATTCCTTGCCGATAATTCGATTTAATCGTGTATAATGATTGATTTCCTCTTGCATATAATAGTACCCAACATTTCATCAATTTACGTTGTTTGCCTTTTTTTGCCATTGTTCCGAGGGTATATTGCTGGATTCGTCCCTTTTTATTATTTAGGTAATCATTCTTACAATTTTTTAACTGTTTGTAATTCTTTGCAGGTGTTACTACATCGATATTACGTTTTTTGAAGGAATTCAATACATCATATCGATAGTATTCACGATCTACAACACAAACTTTCACATTAACACCTAAATCGATCAACCAATCAGCCATTTGAATCATGAAAGGAATTTTCGATTCATTTTTTGCAACATGATGACACCCAACGAATAAAGATTTATTTTCGCCATGGATCATAGCTCCATGGTAATTTAGGATACGTTTCGTACCCTTTACCATTCGACTTCCTTTATTAGAGAATCTCGCCGCCTTCCCCAATATACTAGATAAGTTAAATCAAATTCTAGAATAAAGTTGGTTTGTTTTAATTCGGTCAAAAATGTACGTTTGATCATCTTTTCAAAGACAATTTGATATATTTTTTCAACATCACCCAATGTTTGTAGGCGTAACCAGTCATTTATAGTGGTTTGATGTGGATATGCCCGTGAAAAACGCCCATCTCCAAATTCTTGAGGTATAAAATCCAAAAATTTAATTGCCCATGAATTTAATTTCTGACAAGCGTGATGAATTGACACACCTCGTATCCCGCTATAACACAAGATGGTCTATATATCTTCTAAGATCCACTTTCTTCCTATACGAAGAGTAGATAGATTTAAAGCATGAAGAACAGATTTCGCAAGATTTTTGAAGAAAGAAATCTTATTTAATTTAGAATAGTGTGTACCGAATCGGGAAATTTGATGCACGGCTTGATTGTTAAGTTTCATAATTTTTTTCAAGCAATCTATCCTTTTGATTTTCTTGATGCAATTGTTAGATAATAAGAAGATTATGATTGATCAGGTTTTTATCGAATGCTTGAAAACTGTTTATTAGGGAAGTTATTTTCGACCGACACCAAACACATTTAAGTATAATATTTCTAAATTCAATATGTTAGAGATTTTAAGATTTATTTTT
>CAYPTZ010000596.1:0-2940 GCA_964413395.1 uncultured archaeon
AATGGCACTTTAGATAGTGGATTATGGAATTCATTGAATGAAGGTTCTAATCTATTTGAAATTTATGCGAAGGATCTAGGTGGAAATATTGCAAAGTATTCAATATCAATTCTAAAAGATTCATCTTCTCCTAAAATATCTGTAAATGCTCCTATTTCTGATAGCTACTGGTCATCTCCACCTTATTTTGAAGCAATTTTTAGCGATCCAAATTTAGATTCTTATTGGATAGAAATCAATAGTAATAGTATAAATCTAGCATTTGACAATGGTACTTTAGAATTAAGTCTATGGAATTCCTTACCAGAAGGAATTAACGCCTTCATTATTTATGCAAATGATTCTTTTGGTATTGAGGATTTTGTGGTGATAAATATAATTAAGGATACAATAAATCCTAAAATCTATCTTTCAGAAAATTTAGACGATTCATGGCATCTTTATCCATTTAATATGGAAATTGAAATTTTGGAGACTAATCTTAAAACCAGTTGGATAGAAATTAACAATGATGGAACACATCATGAATTTATTATAAATAGCTTTATATCAGATGAAATTTGGGCACTTTTTCAAAATGGTTCAAATAGTGTAACAATATTTGTTGAAGATAATACTGAATTAAATTCAACTTTGATTTTTCTAGTTAACAAAGGAATTCCAAAACCCGTTGTAATAAAATCTGAATTAATTCCATCAATTAATGGAAATAGCTTTATTATTAATTGGGATGCTCAATTTGAATATGATAATTTCATAATTTACCGTTCAAATACTCCCATTGATGATTTTTCTATTATATCAAGTTATAGTATTACAGAAATAGAAAAATATGAAGATTATATGCTCCTCCCTGGTGAATATTATTATTATATTATTACATGCTACGATAACATGTATTCAGATCCTTCAGAATCTGTTTACATATTTGTTCAAGAACAAGATACTGAAAGTAATAATTCTTCAGGTACCTCATTAACTGATGAATTAGATACAAAAGGATTATCAAATTCAGATTTGATAATAATAGGTGGGAGTTTTATTGGAATTTTTGGAATTACATTATTGTTTAGAAAGAAGAAGGCTTGAAAAATCCTAAGTGTTAATATTTTTTTTTTTTAAAATTTGAGTGTTGGAAATCGATAAATTATAAATATTGGAGGTAGGAGGGAGTGAAGAGTAATATTTTTGCAGGAAATTTTTTTTTTAAGATTTGTATATAAATCATTAATAAATACACATGGCCAAAAAAAAGAAAAGAAAAGAATAAAAAAGAGATTAGATGAATTTTGCCGTATAATGCAGTTATTATTCTGATTGTTTTTTGCGTGATCCAACCAATGGCGAACAAGCTAATTATGGCAATAATTCCAATCGGATAGGAAGGAATTCCTTCTGATTCCCCCCCTTCTTGAATATCCCAATTAAATGTATCAATGATCAATTCTTTTGCGGCTTTGCCTTCCTTACTACATGTTGAATTCCCTACATGAAAAATCACTATTATTCTGAATTATACACTACTAAGGTTATTTTCAGATCGGGAGTTTCTTCTTCAATTATTCGTTCAATTACCTTCCACTCCCCTCCAGCCGATCCTGCACCGATTTTTGGAATCCCTATCATTTTTATCAATCATATCTGTGAATATGTCTCATATATATCACATATTTAGGCAAAATAATCAATATTAACAGAAGTTGATTTTCCTTTTAAATATTTGATAAGTTTTTTATGATCTTTCTTTTTCATAGACTTTAAAGTTACCTTATCCCAGATATCTTCTTCCTTCAGAGCCAACTTGAAAGCCCATTTATCCCAATGATCTTTTTTTGTAATAGGTTCATTTGTAAAAACCAACTTAAAATTAGATCTCCCTCTCCAAGAATCTGAATGAAATCCTATATAATACAATTTCGAGAGAGGATAAATACGCATATCATTATGAATCTCAAATGCTCTAGCTCGTTTGTTATCCTGGATAAAAGTGAAAATGGATTTTTCAATTAAATAATCACCGGATATAATGATATACTCAACATATTGATTCAGGATATCCATATTTATGTCCCGCAAGTTAGGGTGATTAATTAATCGATAGATTTGATCCTTATGGACTTCTTCTATTACCATAAAAATAAATAATATCAACATAACAATCCACAGTACGATCGCGATATTAGTTGGGATATCTTCATCGGCAGCTCCACCTTTTGCCATTTGAAACATAGATACAGTGATTAGGGTTAAAATTATGACAAGAATTAGAAATTATGTCAATAAATGGGTTATGATGGCTTTTTTAATTCCTGAAGGAGTGTAATTTTTTGTTCGAAAATTATATTGAAATTCTTTCTTTTGAATTAATGAAGGTATTTCATCTGTATTCATAATTTATAATAGGGAAAAAAGGTATATAATACTATTTCCGGTTGAATTGATTTATTTATCGTTTGTTCATAATCGTGGAGCACTTTTTGGAATTTGTTCCATCATATATTTTTAGAATAAAAAAAAAGGCTAAATATAAAGGTTGGCTCCACAGTAATAGCAAAATAGTGGTGCGGGTGCGGGTTGACCTATCTTAGAAGCTCTCGAGGGAATCTTACATCCGCAATTAGGGCAATAGAGAATTGGATTAGTAATTTTAGTTCTCCTAGGCATTTCTATTTCTTCTTGACTGGGGGAGGGATTGGATGGTTCTACTTTGAATGATTTTGAGTTAAGATCATGTGTGTAAGTATATCGATATCTTGGGGTTGATGAGGAGGAAGGTTTGTTCGATCTATTTGCTATGATTCCACCAATAAATAACACACCAAAAATTATAATTATAATAATTATGAAAGGATTTATGACACTTGGGTTATTGGGAGTTTCTGGAAAATCATCATAGTCATATTCTGTATATGTGTTTGTATATGTAGAATCTAATCCATA
>CAYPTZ010000597.1:0-2939 GCA_964413395.1 uncultured archaeon
CAATTTTTTATTATCCATGATTTTTTAGATAAGCATTCAATACCTAATAATATGCCATTAATAAAGATCTTTGATAAAGAAAATGAAACTCAAATTTTCACTAAAATAATTGGAAATGGAATTCCCATTGTATTAATTCATGGTTGGTTATGTTCATCAGAATTTTGGGAAGATTTTCATATTTTATCTGGGAAGGGCTATCAATTAATAATACCCGATCTTCGTGGACATGGAAAATCTCCAATTGTTAAGGATGTTTCGATAGAAAGTCATGCAAAAGATATTAATACAATACTTGAGTTTTTTTCAATCAAAAAAGCAATAATTATTGGTCATTCAATGGGGGGTTTAGTAGCTCAATCATTTTACTGTAAATACCCACAAAAAATAATTGCACTTGGTCTTTGGGACACTGCAGGAAAAATGCCATTTGGATATGGCCTAGGTGCGCTATTTTACCAACTAAGAATTATTTCATTTATAATATTACTAATGTTAACATACCCATTCAAAAGACTATTTAAATTTATTCTAAGTCAAGGTTGGAAATTAGCTTTCAAGGATAAAGGAAAAAGTATAGCATATCGTAAATATATATCTATTGTAAAATCAAATTCACCCCAAATGGTAATAAAATCTGCATTATCTCTAACAAAATTCAATAATTTGAATAATTTAGAAAAAATTATTGTTCCTACTATGATTGTACATGGATGTAAAGATAGGTATATTATAATAAATCAAATGTCTAAAAAACTCCATGAAAAGATTAAAAATTCAAAATTATACTATATTAAAGAATCAGGTCATTTTCCTCCAATTGAACAACCGGATAATTTGCTAATCCATTTGTATGAGTTTTTAAATACAATTGAATGAGTATATCATTTAATTCAAATTTTGTTTTATTGAAATAATAAATTATTTTAGAGATTTTGATGAATTTTCAAAGGGAAGGATAAATTAAATCCTTGCCTTATTTTTTCCTATTGCTTCATTTATCACCGCATCAACACTAAACGTATAGGATAGTGACATATTTGCCGATGGAAGAAATTTCTTTGAAAATGATGTTCTATCTGCAAGCAAGGTAATAATTCAGGATTGTTTTGACAGATTATAAAGGTTCTTAATCGTTTTTCAATAGATTCTGACGATTTTGGACCAGTAAGGACTAAATAATTAGAAAGCACACTATTTTTATGCTCCGCGAGATTATTTTGAATAAAGCGTTTCTCAAAAAGCTTTACTACATCTTCAAGCGTGGCGGCCACCACTTTGGAGATATCTCTACCGATTCGCACCGTTTTACGGTGCGGATCCACCCGTGCATAACCACGCTTTCCCCTATCAAATACTGAAAAAAGACCTTTTCGTCCTCGTTTCACATTTCGCTTGACATAGGGTTTTTTTGTCCCTTGGCCATTTTTAACCCCTTTTGTACGCCCACGCTTTTTGAGAGGTGGGGGATAGCGTTTTTCATGAGTTTCAATGTAATGGAATTCCCTGGTTTTCCGTTTTTTGCAGAAATCCGATTTGATACCAATTATTGATATATGACGCACATCGGAATCATATTCATATCTTTTTATTACCACTTTTTCATATGGAGTTTTATGCTTATGGATTATGATTGTAATCGGACGATCAAGGTATTTTGCTAATGCTCGAGTCCCACCCCACGCATCGGTGGTAATAATTGATATAGGTGATTCTGTATTTTTATCGGCTTCTTGAAAAACATCCAATATATCTTCCATTGTCCAAGATTTAGATACTTTAATACCAAGAATTTTGTGGGTTGTGTATCCAGTCGCCATGATGATATAATAAGTGGCACCATTGATTTTCAAGAATGTTTCATCAATGGCAATCGCATGATCTATTTGTTTTTCTGTGACTAAATTTCGCAAACCTTGTTGATTTATAACGATTTCTTGGAATTTTGAATAAATATAACTTATCAAACTAGGGGTAATTGAATAATTATGCGCGATATGGCTTAGTTTGCCTCGAGAAGTAAATAATTTCTGTTGTATCTCGTTAAGATATTCTTGTAGAATTTGAAGTATTAGCATTGATGAATAAATTGTGAATTGTTTCCCTCTTTTGGAACGACTACGAAAGATACATTCCCATTTCGACACCTATAACTTTGAATTCGACTTTTTCCTCGTTGTTGGGTCCCGTTTGACCGAATTTTTGCAGAATGGCAAATTGGACATCTAATTTGAATATTTTTGAGTAGAATTTTCTTCTTATCTTCTGTTTCTATCACTAAATCGGAAGATAACGATTTAAACGGCTTTCGTTTACGACCTGCCATAATTAAGCAAAGATCAATAGTGATTTAAAGTTTTCTTTCTATGGAGATAGATGGAAAAATAGAATTAATTTACCTTAAATCTGGTGTTTGAATATATTAATTTATCAAGAAAAATGAAATCATGGAATATAATAGAAAAGATTTAAAAAAGGGTTAGGAATTAATTTTTCCTTGTTTTTTGAAATTCATCGAGATTTTAATGAAATTTAATTTTTAATGATCAATTAAAAACCTCCTTTTTTTCTCGCATAAACCCCAATTGATACATTTTTCGAATTATTCCGCTTAATGAACTCAATGTTTTATTTCTGTAATATGTCCGAAAATGGTTCGAATTTTGATTCTGATTAGTGTGGTTTGCCGATTTTAAAGATATTATTTTTTTCAATTTTTAATCTTCGATATTCAATTTTCAAATTAGTTCCCTTTTTTTATTTTATTTAAAATTTCCTTTGAATAATATGAAACATAACATCCTTTTTGTTTTAAAAATTCTAACAATTCGATAGTAGATTCAGTAAGTGATTTGGCTTGAAAATTGAGATGCAATAATTTTAATGAAATTAAATATCGAAAAGTGTCTGGAACTGAAGAAATGAAGTTATAATCTAAA
>CAYPTZ010000598.1:0-2937 GCA_964413395.1 uncultured archaeon
ATGGACAAGGACATTATACCCCTTCAGGTGGAAATAAACGATTTAATAACATATGGGAACATATTTTTTTATTTGTTAAAAATAAACAAAAATATGAATTAAATCCGAAAGCAATAGGTATTCCATATGCAGATAAATCTAACATTGGAAGATATGGAAAGGAAGATCTTCGAGATCCTGGTAATGTATTGCATATCTGCTACGAAAAAACAACTGGAGCATCCATTAAGAAAGGTCATGATGCCCCTTTTCCAATAGGATTACCTTATAAATGTATTAAATCGGTCCCTAATGCTCAATATATTTTAGATCCCTTTTTAGGAACTGGCACGACCCTAGCAGCCGCGGCTTATTTAGAATTAAAAGGATATGGATATGAAAAATATCCAAGGGTCGATCTCATTCAAGAGACCATAATACTAGGCAAAAATTTTCTTCCAAAAACCCCCATACTCATCCCTCATTACAAAGAATCGATCAAAACTTTAATTGAATTTTTACTTGACTCAAAATATCAAATATCACCCCCCAAATCCAAAAAATCTCTCCTCAAATATCAAATATTAATTGATACTCTCGAAAAAATGGGAATTAATTCTGACTTTTTGCATAACCTACATCATTCTATTCAAGAATCTAAATCTCCCTAAATTAGTCCTATACCATTAATATCGATTTGATCATTTTCTCAATCCAAAACTTTTTCTACTATTATCCATATTTTAAACATAGGTAAAATTTATAGTTACAAGAAATAATTTAGTGTGTCTCATTTTGGTGAATTTTCAAAGTTCGATAATTTGATATAATACTGTTCAATTTTTCAATACTATTCTCTTTATCAAGAGATTTGGATATCTTTAAATAAATCTCAAAAAAATAAAACGTGATATAATATGGTAGATGGCTCTGTTAAATGGTTTAATGGTCGTAAAGGCTTTGGCTTTATTTCCCCTTCTGAAGGAGAAAAAGATGTGTTTGTTCATTATTCTGCAATTCAAACAAGTAATGATGAATTTGCAAGTTTAAATGAAAATGATAAGGTTAGTTATGATGTAGTAGAAGGCGCTAAAGGTTTAGAAGCAAAAAATGTTGTTGTTACTGAAAAAGCCCCTTATACTCCTCGAGAAAATAATCGATATTAATTTTATTTTCAACAATTAATATAAATTTCCGCTCCTTTGGAGCAAAATAACTAATCGACTGTGAAATTAATCAGTCTTTTTTCCATTTTTATTTTATCCCCTCATATTTCAACCAATAAATCACCTCTAATTTTCTATTTCTATATTAAATAATTTCATTTCTTAGAGGTTTAGTCAGAAAATATTTGAATTTTTACCCAACGAAATTATATAAGCTGAATAATATAAAGATAAATCATAAGTTTACTTTCAATAATTATCATTATTTTTCTCTGCTTGGAATTGACCAATGTTGTATCACTTTATTTTTTCCCAGGCATGAAATATTCCAAGACATGTGTGTGTTTAATGCTTGGGAGAAATCTAAACAAGACTCAGAGATTCATCGATTAGTATAATATCTTGCATATTGGATTGCTGGTACTAAACTGATATTTATGGCATTATTGATTGTCATTCTTCTTACAGGTGATCAAATACTTCAATGATATGCGAGTTTGGCTATGGCCCCTTCGATTGGGAGTTTCTTTTGGGAAATTTATCCCCTTATCCGCACCATGGATTCTGAAAACCAAATAAATCCAAAAAATTATTCAAAAATCCTTGGTGTAATGATTATTGGGTTTATGTCCATGTTTGCTCTAGCACTCATATTTGCTTGGCCATTTTAGTGAGAACAGTACAAAATCCGAAAATATAAAAAAAAAAATACTAATTCGATGGTATTAAAGAATCGAAGTAAAGAATAAAATACCCCGTTTTTTTACTTTTTTTTGGAAATTCATACTATCAACAGCTCAAACTCAATTCAAATTTTCCAAAAATAAACCAATCATTTTAAATCAGCATAATTTTTATCTACCAAATAAGGCAAGATATTATCTAAAGATACAAAAACGTTAATAAATCCATAAAAATAAGTTCATTATTATGGTTAGCGATGATAATGTCAAAATAGATCCCATTTCTTTATCATTCATGAGAAATCCCCTATCCTTATCTAAAGAAGAGTTGGATGATAAAATCAATCATATCCACGAAAATGTTAATACTTGGAGAAAAAATGGTCTTTGTCTCAAATTTTATGGCAAAAGCACTAAAGACCATAGAGATAATTTTGGAACCTCTGATTATGATGAATATCAACCTTCCATAAGATTTTTTACCATTTTTACTATTTTCTGCTTCATTCTCACTCTTTCACTTTTAATTGACGGTAAAATATCTTGGGAAGGAATAGGTTCGACTTTTGTATCTGGAATCATAACTCTCATACTTAGATTAGAAAGAGATATGGATTACATCTGTTTATTTCCTAATTGTTTGGACATTTCTGGAACCTTATTTCTTCGAAGAAAAATCCCCTGGACTGAAATATCCAGTATTAGCTGCAGTCTTAGAATAGAGCAAAGAAATATTACCTATGGGCGTAAACCCCATATTCCCGCAGATTATAGCACCGATGCATTTAAGGAATTAACAGAACCAGATATGGCTTTTTTTGCCCATGTCAACTCACTCTACCATACATCTCTCAAACATAAAAAACGAGAGCGTGTAATTTCTTGGAACATTTTAATTAAAACTAAAAATGCAAAAATGTTCAAATTAGATAAGTGTAACTTAGCACTTAGTGAAATTCTCAAGCTTCCACCTGATGGAACCAAACAAATTCCGAACTATAAAGAAATTCATACTTTTTTCATCTCCTATATCCTTTATGATTATTGGAAACGAACAGTACAGGAACAACCAAAATAGAAATATCTAATTGGAGATATTTGATAGAAGA
>CAYPTZ010000599.1:0-2936 GCA_964413395.1 uncultured archaeon
CAGAAAAGATCCCATAGTCTGAAGGCTCATCCACAGTAGGGATACTTAAAGTATGAGCTGTATTACGAACTTCCAAAAAAATTCCATTTGAATCATTTGACATATCTAAAATTTGAAGGCCATCAGTACAATATGATATTACTCTAAGCAAATATTGATCTCCATCATCATCTAAAGAAGAATCCCAAGTATATTCAGAATTCGTTAGTTCTGTAGCAAGATCAATCCATGATTCTCCACCATCTTTTGAGTAAGATAGATTATAGTACACAGAATGCTGCCAAGCACAAATCACAGTGCTCCAATTGACATATACATTTCCCTGCAATAATTGATAATTTGTAGGAGTTTCAAAACTTCCTGATCCTACCAATGTATGATCAATATTTCGAACTAATACATTATCGATTTGAGCAGAATTATTCAATCCTCCACTACAATATGCTGTGATATTTATGCTATAATAAGTTAGATCGTATTCTACTAGAGTTGTATCCCAAGAAAATTCTGTGTCAGTTAGTCCTGATGCAAGGACTTTTGTATATGGTGTTGAATCATATGTATATTTGAGAGATATATTATAATATACAGTTTCAAAGGTAGAGTCACTGGCAGGATACCAAGAGATTAAGATATTATCTTCCACAATAGCATCAGCAGTAGGTGTCAGAATGTAAACTTGAGATAAATCATGATAATAACTAGGATTATTTGGAGAAGCCCGAGGGTATGGATCTTCATCTCCACCATAGAATGCATATGGATTATCGACGATACCATCTTGATTTATATCGGGATATGTCCATGTGTTATAGTAATTATTATCGATTTCAATATCTTGATCTACAATACTACTAGAGATAGAGATATCTGTTCCTGCACCATTGTTATCATAAAAATCATTCCAACGAATAGTATAATTATTAGGAGTATCGTAAATTGAAAGACCATAATATTGACAATCGGCAATGGAGTTATTTGTTATGGCAATAAATGAAGAGTTATAGAGTGAAGTTATACCATTTTGACATTTAATTAATTGATTTTTTGAAATTGTAATATTTCTTGTATTATTATTCAATATTAAAATTCCAGTAGTATCAATATTATTTACATAATTTTCAGTAATAGTCATATTAATTACATTATCAATCTGTATCCCATACATAGTATCAAGAATTGTATTATTGTGGATAAGAGTATTATTTGTTCTGGTGATACGAATGACACGATTTCCAAAATCATAAATATAATTTTTTGTGATATTAACTCGATCTGAATCGCTTATCCAAAGACCATCAATAGGATCTTCAATATATGAATTATTAATAGTGAGCATTTCACATTCATCGAAATATAGCATCCAAAAATCGATAAATGTATTCTCATTAAAAGTCAGATTATAGCTATTTGTAATATAAAGTGCTTCTAAATCTGTATTATTTATGATGTTATTATTAAATATACAATGATTCATACTTCCCATACTAAAACCGCGTTGGCCATTTACAACAATATTATCTGAGACATTTAAATAATCTCCACTACCCGATATACCACGCATATTTGAAATTGAATTGTTATATATTATTCCATAATCTGAACCAATAGATATTCCAAAATCCAGTGTTCCTGGTGGAGCAGTAATTGTGTTATTCATAATTTTTACATAATCTGTGGATGATGCACTAATTCCCCCCCATTCCGTATTGTTTATGAAGTTATTAATTATAGTAGAGTTCTCAGAAATCCATATGTCTATCCCATATTCTGATGTATCATTGATATAATTATTGGAAATTGTGAAATTATTTGCATCTTGGATATATATCCCACGAGTATGATTTAAAATAGTGTTATGGGTGATATAACTAGGTCGATCATCAGTAGTTTCAATAAAAACTGCCCGAGTGTTGTTTTGAAAGTAATTTTGGGTAATATTTACGTTAGTTTCAGATTTCCCATAGACTCCATAATTATTATTTAGAATTGTGTTATTGAATACTATACTATCAGTAGCACTATAAAGTTCAACTCCATTGTTATTATTAGAAAGAGTATTATTATTTATTGATACATTATTTGTGGCCAGTGCATAAATTGCATTATCTGCATTGATGATTGTTGTATTTTCAATACGGACATTGTCACAATTATTTAAAAAGATTGCATCAATATTATTAGTTACTTCAAGATAGCAATGTTGAATAACGACATAATCACTTGTAACGAAGAACTCAATGAGAGGGCCTGTCGAGTTTGTAATATTCAAATATTCTATTCGGAAAGGATCAACTTCTGATCCACTTCCCGGCCATCCTTGATCTGCGAAATTATTACCTGGACTTACATAAATTGTATCTTGATAATTAGTATATGTAGCGTGAGGTTGGATTTCCTTATTTTCATTATGAATGTTGATTGGATTTTTTACAGAAATTGCACCCAAGACTAAGGCAAAAAACAAGAATCCAGTTAAATAGAGTTTTTTCATTTTTTCTTTTTTACATTTTAGCATTCTTTTCACATCTGTGATTTTGAATTAATAGTAGTTAAGAAAAAATTATTTATATATTCTTGTTACCGTTGTGTTAACCTTATCAAAAACTTGATCATTCACATGTATGAAATGCCCCGAAGGGATCGATTACAACTGAAATCGGCTTTCTGGCCTGTAGCGCAGAAAGAAGGGTCTTAAAAGAATTCGCTACAAAAATGATTTATTCATTTTGTAAAGATTGATGGGAAATATTCCACTCACACTAAATAGCTAAACATCAGCTTGATAAAACATTGCCACCAAAGAGGCTTAGTTTATTATGGAATGTTTAACGGAATCGAAGATCATTGAATATCAAAAACTTATTATACTTTGAACTCCAGGGAGAAAATCTTCAGGATTATAACCTGGTGCTCCCTTTACCATACCTGTAACG
>CAYPTZ010000600.1:0-2936 GCA_964413395.1 uncultured archaeon
GAATGATGCAAAACGCCCCAGGAGAAGATATAGTCAAAAGAATTATCAAGAAAATCCCAATGATTCTAGTCCTTTATGGCGAATTAAATATCGTCCAAAATCTTTAGAAGAAATCAAACTATATTATCGGCAAATATTCCAACAATTCCAAGGATTTCTTAAGCAACAAAATTTTCCTCATATAATGCTTGTGGGGCCCCAAGGAAGTGGGAAAACCATGTTGGCTGAAATATTAGCTCGAGAAATGCTTAAAGATGAATTTGAGATAAATTATAAACTTTTATTTGCTGATGATCCAATTGGAAAAACAGAACGTGATTTGTCACGTAAATTAGGAAGAATCTCAACAAGTCGTATTGGTTCTGGAGCGGGGACTGTCCGTCGTTTTCGTCCATTTATTCAGGTTAGAGTTCGTCCATTTGTATCAGGTCAAAAATTTGGAACATCTCCCTTCAAAATTCTTGTAATTAAAAATTTTCATAAATTGGATGTAGAACAACAAGCATTTCGACGTATAATGGAAAAATATTCTAACAATTGTCGTATGATATTAATTACAGATAGAGTTTCTGGGATCATAGACCCTATAATCTCACGATGTCAATTGATAATGGTTCCCTATCTTCCACAACATTTATTTAATAAATCTTTAAAAGCTATATGTGACACCGAAAAAATCCCCGCTAAACTAGATATTTTAACGTATCTTTCTCATTTAACTCGTAATAATGTTGGTAAGGCGTTAGATTTACTTCAATTGACAAAATTGCGTTATAAATCTATTACTCTTGAAAATCTTTCTAAAATGGAAAATGAAATGAATTATAAAATTATCCGTGAATTATTTTCTCAAACTATAAAAGGTAAATTTACGATGATTCGAAAGACTTTACGGAATATTTTCAGCACCTATAACCTCTCCAAAGACCAAGTGCTTTTGGAATTAAATCGTCTTATTGTAAATTTACCAATAGAACGAGATTTACGTGCTTTTTATTTAGATTTAATTGCAAAAACCGATTTTGTTTCGATTGATTCAAATGATGATGAAATACAATTAAATTCCTTACTTTCACAAATGTCCTTAATAGGAAAGGTTGTTGATTAATAATTTCTATAAAAATAACATTATTTCACAAAGAGCTAAACATTACTTTAAACCAAATATTTTTAAAATATAAGGATGCAATACAATGAATTCAAATCAAAATAGCACAACCCCATGGGTGGAAAAATATCGTCCCAAATTTTCAAAACAACTTATAGGATTTGAAAATATCACAAATAAATTAAGAAAATTCATTGAAGATTTTTTTATTTTACAAAAAAAAATGCGTGGAATAAAAAAACAATTTAAAAATTCCTCTGATCCACTTGAAAAGAAAAAATTTAAAATTCAACTTCGTTCTACCATTAAAAAATTAAAAGATAATACCGCAAGATTATTAATTGGTCCTCCTGGAGTAGGCAAAACAACTATAGTTTATGCAATTGCAAATGATTATAGTATGAGTGTGATTGAACTTAATGCATCAGATGCAAGAACTGAAGAAGCTTTAAAAAATAAATTGCAGGAAACAGTAAAATCGACGAATTTATTGAGTTTTACAAACTCTAAGGTAATTAATAAGTTAATTTTAGTTGATGAAGTTGATGGTATTCATGGCCAAAGTGATAGGGGAGGTGTGTCAACCTTAGAGAAAATTATTGAATCCTCTAAATATCCTATTATAATGACCTGCAATTTTAGAGATGATAAAAAATTTAAAGGGCTTTATGCACTTGCATCTCCTCTGATTGAAGTACCATCACCAACAATTACAAGTATTAAATCATTAATTACTCAAATAGTATCTCTTGAAAAAATCAAGATTCTTCCTGAGCAAATTGATATAATTGCTAAACATTCAAATGGTGATTACCGATCTGCAATAAATGATCTTCAAGCATTAAGTCAAGGGACTAAATTCATTGATTCTAGTATATTGGATAATATAAATATGAAACGAGATTCAAAAGCAAATCTTCAAGATCTTATGGATAATTTATTTAAATCTGACTCGATAAAGAAAGCAAAATATGTCATTGATGATGTGTTAGGGAAAGATGCTGATTTTAGAACAATTAATAAATGGATAAATGAAAACATATTAAATTATTTAAAAAAGCGAGAAGATATTCGATTTGCATTTGAAAATTTAGCCCAAGCAGATCAAATTTTGGGATATATTGGAAGAACTCAAGATTATGGGCACTTAAGTTATTTTTTTGACATTTTAGCTGGAGGTACCAAATTTTCAAAAAGTGACAAATTAGTTCCCTTGAAAAAAATTCGTCCTCCACGATGGTTTCGACTACGAGCGACACCTGATGATGAAATTGCATTGGCTCTTCAAAAATTATACCGGATTTCTTTAAATGAAATTATGCGAAATATTCGGCCAAATTTACCGATTTTTCTACAATATCAACCAGATATATCTCATTATTTTTCATCTCTTTTGAATATTCCAGAAAAAAAAGTTTTAATGAAATTTAAAAATAAATAAAAGGATTTCATTCCCTTTATTCATATTATTCTGCCTTTTCTTTTTTCTTTTCATTGATATTTCTTCGATATTTTAATAAACCTATAAAGATCAACAAACCGATAACGATTAGAATAATGGCGATATAGTAACCAATTTTATATGATAGTTTCTCTGCAAGTCCTCGTGAAATATAATAATCTATAATGGGGCCTGTTATTGACATTGAAGCAAATCCATAAGATAAATAGAATGTTGAATTATATATCCCAAATAATTTTCCTCGTTTTTCTTCTGGAATTAATTCTGAAACATATGAATAAGAACTTGAAGAAATAAATATTTCAACTATTCCTGAGATAAAAACTGCTATAAATAGCAACCAAACATAGGGTGTTAAAACCTGTA
>CAYPTZ010000601.1:0-2935 GCA_964413395.1 uncultured archaeon
TTATAGTATGATCAAAAATATTGTTATAGTAAATAAAGCAATTAGATGCTTCAAATAGATAAATTCCATATTTATTGTCTCGCAATGTATTGTTAATGACGGAACAATTATCAGATTGAATGATTAATATTCCTATGGAGGTGTTTGAAATCACAACATTGCTTATTCTTGAATTATCACAATTAAGAAATATAACTTGTCCTACATCAAATTCACCTTCGAGATTCACATCAGGCATATTATTAAAATATCGGAGAGATTTATCATTCACTTTATTAGATTCATCAATTAAATTATTTATGCTCTGATTATTTAGATTAATCCCTTCTCCATACATATTATTATACTTAAATATATTATTATTTGAGGAAGTAATATCTACACTGAAAATTTTATTTCCTATTGCTTTATTTCGAGAAATATTATTATCATTTGATATTTGTAACATAATTCCGGAATTTGCATTTCCAGTTATATTATTATAAGATACAATATTGTCATGTGAATCATACAAGAATAAACCAAAACTGTTGTTCACGACATTATTATTTGTTACATTAACATTATTTGCATTATTTAGGGTGATTCCAAAATAAGCATTCCCACCATCAAATATCGTACAATTTTGGATGATTAGATAAGCATTAGTATTCTGAATTACAATTCCATTTGCAGAACTAGCATCTATTGAAAAATTTTCAATTATGTATGGAGAACCAATCAACCCATTACCGTTTAAACTTGGATTATCTAAAATAAATTGCACTAATTCAGAATTTCCATCAATCGAAACAGGAGTACGAACATCTGCTGAAATGGGAGTATTGGACATATGTTTTTTAGATTAATATTCTCCAAGTTCTTCATTAGGAATTCCTATGAAATTGGGAATTATTATAAAAAATGATGTAATTATGAATAATGATATGAAATTTCTAAACATCAGTTTTTCCATAGTATTCAAAAAAATTTTTTGTTAATAAATCCTATTTTTTTATAAAAATTAGTTCAAAAAAATGGTTTTCAAATGTATAATATCAGTATTTCGATTAAATTAAACCAAATGAACTAATATAGAATAGTTTTTTTTTAATTTATGAGTAAAAAATCAATTCTGCAGAAATTTTAGATTGTACTTAGAGAATGAATAAAAAAAAAAAATATGGTCTTATGAACTAAATTGTAAGCCACAATATTCACAAAATTCATGATCTCGACTAATTTTCTCACCACATTGAGGACAAAAACGAGAATTAATTAGATTCCTATTTGATTTTCTATTTGGAATATAATTAGGATTTGAATTATGTGAAGATTTTTTAATTGCTACATTTAGAGTTGTTGAAGGATCTTCATTGTCTTCAGTAATTGTGTCAATGATAAAATATGAGAGTAACATGATAGGAATTATTGCCCACAAACACCAATCAATTCCTCCGCCCGAAAATATATCAATAAACACTAAATAACCACATAAAAATCCAGGATAAGCCAATGCATGATAAGCACTAACATAATATCCTTTTCTTAAGGTAATTAAACGCTTATATGCAACAAAATGTTCACTCAATACCAATAAAATTGCAGATGTAGGCCATAGAAACCATAGATAATTTAAATGTGACCAAGAATTCAGGAAAAGGAGAAATCCAATTACTATAAAGGACAGAGCAGCGTGAATCGCAAACCCGCGCGTAATTCCATCTTTATACCTAATGAGAATCACCATAACTGCAGTATGAATGCTTAAACCTATTCCCCATCCTGCTAATGGGAATAAATGCCACGGATAGGAATATCCAGTCATTATATTAATAAAAAAAAGCATTGCATTTACGACTAAATAAGCCATCCAATGGAATTGTAACGATAATTTAACCCCATTTGGTAGATCGTGAAATATTTCTAGAAAATTTCGTTGATCGGAATTGTTTTCATACGAAGAATCTTGATTATGAGTCATTGAAAATATCACCTAATACTATGATGATATTAAGCATTTTAGAATATTAATAAATAATAGTGGCCAATTTTTAGCAATTAAAAATAATGATGGTTTTCCAACGATCCAATGACAATATTTGTTACATCTTCAGATATTTCTATTATTTCATCAGTTAAATGAAAGATATAAATTGAGGTATTTATTTCAGTCTGTTTATCATCTGAAAAAAGGAGTATCTCATCATAATTTAGAACTTTAAAAATTTTTGTATGAAAAAAAAAATTCAATAAAATGAGCATTATTACCTTAATTTAGCTCTAAAGTAATTTTAGAAAAGAGATTAATCATTTGACATATTTTTTTTTTATATTTTTTTGATAAATTGTACTCAATGCTTTTATTTTTTGATTTTTCAAGAAGATCTAGAGCTAATAATTTATTAAACCAGTGATATGCACTCGTTCGTGCAATATTCATGAATTTGATTAATACAGATTGCTTAGTTGATTCAGGGTGTTGACATAAATATTGAAATATTTTTTGACTAGCTGAGCGAAAGGATAAAAAACCAATTGTAATTTGAGCACCTGATATATTAGGCAGGCTATAAGCACGAATTTTCCCAAATTTAATAAATTTTATAGATTTATTCATTTCCAAAGCGGATAGATGCCATATAACTTGATTAGCTCCAAGTTTCAGCAAGTTCTTAATTAAATTATAATATATTCCTGGATATTTTTTAATTAGTAAAAAAATTTGTTTTCGAGTGTCATTAGCAAGGAAATCAATAGAAATAATCTTATCTTTAATAATCAATGTTTTTTCCACGATAAAGTGATTTATTACAGATCCAGTAACCGATTTTGACAATTTAAAACGACCTTGAATGATTTTATGAAGTTGGTCTAAATAAATATCCTTGTTGCTTGTTGCTTTTCTTTTAATAAAAAGAAAGATATTTCTGATTTCTATGTCACTTAGTATTTG
>CAYPTZ010000602.1:0-2933 GCA_964413395.1 uncultured archaeon
AGAATGTTCGATTTATGATAAAGAGAGCACTTTCGGGAGAATAAAACTTTATTTGGCTGCCCCAAGTAGTGAAATTTCGAACCAAATTTTTAGAGTTTTAAGTCAAATCAGGAATATAATTATAAAATAAATAAATGTTTATCACATTATTTATCCCAATTGATATAATAAAAACACATTAGTATTAAATAAAAATAGAATTTTAAATTAATAGCTCTTATTTTAAATTGCTTGTATTTATTATTTTTATTATAATTAATGGGCTAAATTTTTATTTTATTATAAAATTCATTATAGAATTATTTGAAGTTTTTTAATTGAAACTAATAATAATTTTTTAAAAAGTTTAATTTTAAAGCTAAATGATTTATTTTAATTTTAAATATTTTATTTATTAAATTTATTAAGGTTTATTAAAATGCAATTAGAGTCAATAGATTTTATACAAAATTTAGGTAAAAAAAATGAATGGCGAATTGAAAATTTTAATTTAGGTAAAATTAATTTAATTGTTGGTTTAAATGCATCTGGAAAAACAAAGACTTTAGGTTTAATAAATAGTTTGGGTAACTTATTGTCAGAAAATAAAGAAATTCATTATAATTCTGCATATTTTAAAGTTCTTTTTAAAGAAAAAAATAAAAGAATAGATTATAAACTTCATTATGAAGATTTTAAAGTAAAGACTGAAGAACTATCTATAGATGGAAAAGTTTTATTAAAAAGATCTTCAGAAAAAAATAAAAAGGATGAGATATTTTTCAAAAAAGAAAATAAATCTTTTGAATTTCAAGTTCCTGAAAAAAGAGTTGCTGTTGTTGCTAGGAGAGATAGTATTCAACATGATTTTTTAGAATATTTATATAAATGGGGCGAAAATGTAAGATTATATAATTTTGGTGGAGATTTAGGTAGAAATAGCCTATATGCGGGTAACCCTTTTGTAGATAAAATCGAACCCAATGATTTGAAGCAAACTTTACAAGTTCTTCCTATTTATTATTCAGGTAATAAAAATTATTCAAAAGTGTTTAATAAATTAATCATAAATGATATGGAAAAAATAGGATATAAGATTGAAGAAATTGGATTTAAGCGCCCTAGCGATGTTTTAATAAATATTAACCAACAATTGATTACTTTATATGTTAAAGAAAGAGATTTAGATTGTAAAACAGAGCAACTTTCGACTTCACAGGGGATGTTTAGAGTATTATCACTTTTAATTCAATTAAACTATTCAAAATTAACCGAAATTCCATGTTGTTTGTTAGTAGATGACATTGGTGAAGGACTTGATTTTGAAAGATCAAAATCATTAATAAAGTTATTAATTGATAAAATAAAAACAACAAATTCACAATTAATAATGTCTACAAATGATCGTTTTGTTATGAATAATATACCATTAGAATATTGGTCTATAATCATTAGAAAGGGAAATAAAAGTAAATTTATTAATTATAGAAATTCAAAAAAAATATTTGATGATTTTGATTTAAAAGGGTTAAGCAATTTTGATTTATTTTCTAGCAAATATTATTTAAAAAAACATTAAGAATTGAAAAAAGTTGTAATCTTCACTGAAGGTCTAACAGAGTCTATATTTATTTGTCATTTATTAGGGACTATTTATAATAATTGTTTTTTAAGTTATGAATACATAGATTTAAATGGAAAAAACAAACTACCTGGTTTTCTAAATAAAGAAGCGTATATAGATTTTCAAATATATGATGCAGGTTGTGATGAAGGTGTTTTAGCAAAAATTAAGGAAAGAGAGAAAAAATTATTTAAAAAAGGTGTTAAATTGATTATTGGTATAAGAGATATGTATTCTGGCAGATATTTAAAGTTATCCAACAATATTAATAGTGCTACTATAAGAAAATTAATAGACGAAGCAAATTTTGAAATTTCTGAAATGAGTGACTCCAGTAGAATTAAATTTCATTTTTCTATAATGGAGATTGAAGCATGGTTTTTGGCAATGTATAAAATATTTAAAAAAATAAATTCAATATTATCTGTTGAATATATTAAGGAAAAGTTAGGATTTGATTTATTAAATTGTGATCCTGAAAAAGAATTTTTTCATCCATCTGAAAATTTAGATAAAATTTTGAAATTATGTAACATGAATTTGAAATATAATAAGTCAAAAAGAATTATTTTTAAAATCGTTAGTAAAATTAGTTTAAAAATGATAGAAGAAGTTTTTGAAAGGAACATTTGTAGCACATTTAAAGGTTTTGATAAGGAAATTAAAAATTTAATAGGTATTACTTGTATAAATAATGCTTCAAATAAACAATTTAAAAATTAATTTAGATGATTTAATAAATTTTATGGTCTTAAATAAAAATTCTAAATTATAATTTTACTTTAAGGAACTACTAGATCTAGATGAACTACTAGATTAAATTAACGGTAAGCCGGAAGTCATTACAAAACTCTTTTCTTATTAAACTCAAAATAATCAACTACTCCATTTTCTTTACTTATAAAACTACTACTATAAACCATATGATTTTTATTAAGATCATATTTTTTAAAGCATTCATTTAATCCTATATTTTCATAAACAATTTCAGGACGCAATAAATTCCTTGAAGTAAAATATGCCTTTTTACCCATAAGCCTTTTATCTATATTATTCTTATTCATATACTTAACTATATAAGCCCCCACATTATCGACAGGTTTTCCTTTATTTCCTGTAAGTAAATCCTTAATCCATACAAAACCATTACCCCATAATTTTTCTAAATCAGAATATTCAATATAATTAAAATCTGAAAGCATATTATAATAATAAACCTATTTTAGTATTTATTGAGGACAAAAATGTTATGTTTAAAATTGGCTCCCAAGTGATGAAATTTCGAACTAGGTTTTTAAGGAAATTATTAAGCTAAAGTATTTATATAAAG
>CAYPTZ010000603.1:0-2929 GCA_964413395.1 uncultured archaeon
GCAGATATATCTCAGTCTTTTTATACCCCTAATTTCATGGAATGTTTTAAAGATCTTAAAAAAATAAGTTTGTCCATCTTAAAAAACATACATAAATTTAGTGCTCGAAAAATGTTAAGTAAAGAAAAAAAACATTGTAAATGGGTAAATTCAAGCACGATCAATTTTATAATCTTTCGATTTGAAACAATAGCTCGATCTGTCCACTTGATATGGGGAGATAAATTTGATTTTGTAAGTGATAAAGTTCATGAATATATTAAAAAACAAAATTTAGCGGATATAGAGATACAGAGAATTAATACTCGCGTCGATTCAATATTTTGAAATATAAATAAGGAAGAATAATCTTAAAAAAAAACCAATTTTCCTCCCAATAAATATCCACTTACACTTGGTCTTTATTATCACTAAAACTTCTAAATGTTAGATAAACACCAACATTAATTACAATCAAACCGAATATTTCTAACCAAGCCCCTCGAATGAAAAATAACATACTTCCTAAAAAGAAAAATACATTTCCTAAGATAAATTGCCCTATTCTTTTTTTTTTTTCATTTTTTACAATCCTACGAATAATAATGAGCCTAATGATAACAAAGAGGATCGCTATCATCCGATAAAAGCTCATAATCGCATTTGGGATGACCGGAACATCTGTATCCACAAATCCATTCGAATATTCCTCCATATTTAAAGTAGGCGTCCAGATCAAATAACTAGAAACAACTAAAAGATAAATAAGTAATCCAAAGAATAAATTCCATTTTGTCATTACTGTTTCTTCTTTATACCCAATAAGTAAAACAGCAAATACCAAGCAGAAAATACCAAAATCTATAAAAAGTAGGGAAGAAATCATGATGGGAATAACAATAGCCGAATTTGTTATTATTAGATGGTATAAGGAATATAATAAGAAACCTGTTGCACAAGAAATATAAAATCCCGATAAAAATCGATGTAAAGAAGACTTTGAGTCCTTTTTCAATTCGACTATACCACAAAATAATCCTATTACAAGTGTGATTACCGCTCCTACGCTTTTTAATATATTAATTACATCCATATCAATCTTTAGGCCTTTTATTCTTTATATTATATCTATTGTAAAGTATGTTTAATAATTTCTTCCTATAGACTAACTTTTTTTCCAACAAATTACGTCTAATTCAAAAAATTGATGAAAAAAAAAAACCTGAAGAACTTAGGATTTTTTTAAAATAACAAAATAATTCTTTTGGTTATAAATGATTCCAAAATGAATAATTTTGAAGATTTTTCAAACAGTAGAGTATTCTTTTAATATTTTATTTTCAAAGGTCTTTTTCTAATAATATCTGATCTATATTTCAACAGAACTACTTCCATCAATCACCTTGATATCGGAAACAGATGACACTTTTTGGATTTCTGCTAAAAATAACATTTTTGCCTTTTTGTCATCGTATTGAGCAAATTTTTTTCCTTTTAGGGCAATTTTTGATTTCTTCTTGAAAGTAATGATGAAACTAATCCGATTAGTTTGCTCGTCAATTGAATCAATTCCAAGCATAGAGTAATATTTTAGAAATTTGATAAAAATCGGGCTTAATATGGAAATATAATCTTGTGAAACAGGAAAATTGAACTCTAAGATATCCTGTGAGAGATTTTTTTCACCAAATTTCGTAAAAGTCATGAAATATACAAGACTACAGCCAACCAAAGTGAGAATTAATGTTAATAAATAAAATCGGGCTCCACAACCCATACCAACTACCATGATAAAGAAAATGAATCCGATATCTCGTGTTTCTTTTAGAGCATTACGAAATCGAATAATGGAGAGTGCTCCAACTAGTGTGAACGCTCGTGCAATGTCCGTACCAATAATAAGAATAACGGCAGACACTATGACTCCAAGCAAAACAAGAGTCTGTGTAAAAGTTTGAGAATAGGACACACCTCGATGAGTAGCGCGATAGGTATTTGCAATAAGGAAAGAAAATATTATGCTCCAAAAGAGTACCATAATTACATCTGAAAACTCAATGGGGGCGACATTGCTAAAACTGAAGAAATCGTCAGCAAATTTTTGAAAGATATTATCCGCCATAAATAACCATTAGATTGAGTAAAAATAAACTTTTCAATATTTTTAGGGAAAAAAGTGATTTTAACCTTATTGGATGTCAGTCAAATGTGCTTTTCCTAAGGAATTACATAATGATGTGTTTTTTCAAGGCCATTGGCAAATTTCGAGATTTTATACTGGACACAATCATGTTTTTGAAGAATTTTTATCGCCCAATTTGGGATGAAATTATTAAATTTAATCTCCATAACACACATGTTTCTTGGTAAGATATATTTTGAACCACCACCTTGTTTTAAATCATAATTGGAATTCCTTACGACTAAATTAGTATCAAAAGTTAATCTAAAGGTTCTCTCAAATTTGGAAAAAAATGGCTGTCTTTTATATGAGACAACACAAACAGGTTCCAATTGAAGTTTTCTCTTAAGGAACCAGATTTCATTTAGAGTGTTTCGATCTTGTTTATTGGCATTCTGATAAAATTGTTCTGCCTCAGTAGAACTATAATTAATAATCAGTGATGTTTTCTCAAGAGGGACGATAATACGACATTTTCCTACATTTTCATAATGCTTTTTTTTTATTTCAATAAAAGCGATATCTTGGTCATCGTTTTTTCTAAATTTAGGGTAATAACGTATTCGCAGTTTTTTTCTAATTGCGACACCATTTTGTTTTTCTATCATTGAATGACCAAAAGGAGAATCAAAATATAGACTTCTTACTTCATAATCATGTTTATTTTGAACATGAGGATCAAGTTTCATAAATGGTTGGGCGAAACGAATGATTCTATCACGTTCCCTCAAAGATATTTGATATTTGAGTTCAAATCGATTAAAAAAT
>CAYPTZ010000604.1:0-1087 GCA_964413395.1 uncultured archaeon
CGTTAATTTTTGGAGAAAAGATAATAAATTTACCTGAATCAATTCAATATCTACAATTTTTACAGAAATTAGTTATTGATCCTATTAGTAAAGGTTGTGATTTTGGAGAAATTTTAAATATTCCAAATTCATTTGGTCAGTTAAAATCCTTAGAAATTTTCAAAATTAATCTCACTATTGTACTTAATCTCCCAAAATCATTAATCGAACTTGAAAATCTGAAAATAATTGATTTTAATATTGCTAATTTTGAAGATTCATCGATGATTGATTATATTTCTTCATTAAATTTAAAAAAAATCACCATATATGCTTTTGGAGATTACTTTTTATCAGATGATTTCTTCAGACAAAATAGAAACTTAGAAGAAATATATATTTATCTTTTAAATATTCATTCTATATCAGATAAAATATGTAATTTACTAAATTTAAGAGTCTTAGCAATACCAGAAAAGAAATCGTTAAACAAAATTCCAGATTCTATTTGTCAATTACAAAAACTTGAATCTTTATATTTATCAAATAGTCATATTAAAGAATTGCCACAAAATTTTGGAATGTTAAAAAATTTACAAAAACTTTATTTAAATAATAATCAATTAGAAAAGTTACCTGAAAATTTTGGAAATTTAGTTAAGTTGCACACTCTAAATCTAGATATAAACGGTTTAACAAAACTCCCAAATAATTTTGGAAATATGATTAAGTTACAACATTTGTCTCTAAAAAGAAATCTGTTAGAAAGTCTCCCAACAAGTTTTGGAAAACTCATAAATTTGAAAGAACTAAATTTATTTAGTAATTCATTAACAAATTTACCAGATACATTTCTCAACAATTCTCATATTACTAAATTGATTTTAAATAATAATGAACTTAAGAGTATACCAGAGAGTCTTGGAAATTTAACTGGATTGGAAGAATTAGATCTATCAAGAAATAATATTGAAAAAATTCCCCATACTCTTGGAAATTTGTCTAATTTGAAAATTTTAGAAGCGAATTCAAATAAAATTTGTGAATTACCAAATTCTATGAAAAATTTAACAAATATTCAACGTTTATATTTAAATTTTAATAAAAT
>CAYPTZ010000604.1:1097-2928 GCA_964413395.1 uncultured archaeon
TATTTTCTGATTATAAAAATTTAAAAGAATTAGCATTAGCAGAAAATGAAATATCTTCATTACCAGAATCATTTTCAAAATTAAGTGCTTTAGAATATTTAATTCTAACAGAAAATAAATTATCCCAATTTCCAGATTTACTTTTTCATTTAAAAGAATTAAAAAAAATAGTTCTTATAGATAATAATATTTCTCAACTCCCCGTTGATTTCCAATCATTAGAAAAATTGTTAGAATTAAATTTAGCAGGAAATCAAATAAAATCTATTTCTGAAAAATTAATTTTGTCTAATTCCTTAAATAAATTAAATATAAAAAATAATCCAATAAATATTGATTCTAATATAATTGAAAAATTAAAAAAAAAATATTCAATAAAATTCTTTATTCATTGAATTTTTCAGTTTTTTTTTACCCCATTCTAATTAAATTATAATGTAAACCCTCTAAATCAAATCTATAAGCTCCAATTCTTTCATATTCGCTATAAATAATATTTAAATTATTTATTAAGTCAGTATAAAAAGCAAATCCACCCTCGCCTGAATTTCGGAAAAAACTTTCAATATTTGGGGAATTTGTTACATATAGTAAACTCCTCATTAAAGAACTAGAATCATATTCAATTAATCCACCAGAAGATAATCTTACTTGAACTGTACCTTGACCAAATATTTCTGCTAATAGGAAATTAAATTGTGCAAGATATGATTGACATGAATAACATGAACCAGTATCACATGTCACATCAATTGTAACAGTGTTTCCTGCTTCAATATGAGATACAATTGTATCAAAATCTCGAAGAAGTTTTGCTGTAGCCACTGTTACCTCAGCATGACTAGAATCAGGTCGTACATTTATTGATGGATCAGGATTATAAGGTCGTGCTGAATTTATATCTTCAATCAAATTGTCTACTTTGATACGTAAATTTTGTTTTTGTTCAGCAGTTAAATCTGTTCTCTTGTTTATATGTCTTCTAGCCTTTTTTCTTAACTCAGTTTTAAATGAACGTATATCACCAGATGCATATTCAATAGTTTGTTGACGTGTTGTTGATGGTGAATTCACTTGTGTACCCGGAATAGTAGTTTGTACTTGAAATTGTGGATTGTTTGTATTCTGAGGATTTTGTCTTTGTATATTATTTTGGGGGTTTCCCACTGCATTATCTAAACTTGAGATCATTAAGGAATCATAAGTTGTACCTGCAGCAGTAAACATTAAAGTATCACCTTCTACAGGATTATCATTTACACTCACAGAAACAACAGCCATAGGTACACCATTTTCTGCTATACTTCCAATTCTCTTTCTTTTCAATTCATTTGTTTCAATTAGAGAGTCAGAATTTTGAACTATCAACTTTCTTAATTGCAATAGAGAAGAAGAATGTTCTAAATTTTGATCATGATTCTTTAAAGCTCCAGTTACTGAAAAAGATGGATCTAAGGTTTCTCGACTTAATGCTGTATCTGGATTAAGAGCTATTTGATTTAACTTATTTTGTGTTGTAGTTTCTTGAGAATACTGTGGATCAACAGCCAAACATACCTGTTGCTGGGATATCCATGCATCTATATTTCCTTAAGATGAAGAATCGAAGGAGGGATATTCCCCTTCAGCATTCCATCCTACGAGAAAGAGAAATTGTCCCGCTTTGGCATCAATTCCTAAGCTTTTTAATAATTTTTCATTATTAAGGACAGAACTATCTGTTTTTCCACTTTCCTTGACGACTTGACTGATTTGTTTGAAAATTTTCGATGTGGAGATTTTTGTGGTATGTCCAAATGCTATCGGAAGATGTATCGCATTGTTGCTGATA
>CAYPTZ010000605.1:0-1569 GCA_964413395.1 uncultured archaeon
TGAACTCATACCTTTAATAAAACGAAATATTAAGAATTCTGTACTAGTTTCCGCTATACCCGCTAAAAAAGCACCCAAAGTATAAATAGCAAAAGATGCCAATAACATCGATTTTCTACCATATTTATCGCTTAATTTTGTAAATAGAAACATTGTAAATAACCTACCAAAGGTAAACGCTGTAAAAGTTAGACCATATAATCTAGAATTTCCATTAAATTTGGTGTCAAAAAATTTCACGGTTACAATATCATTAGCAGATCCAACAAAAGCTCTAATAGCTGAGGCAAGGCAAATACCAAGTAAAATTAAATTTCTTTTTTGGGTAAATGAGCTTGTATTTATATTTTTTTTGGAGTTATCTGTATCCATATTGTAAAAAAAATTAAAATATTTAATGAATTTTTAGATTATTGAATAAAATTAACTAATTATGAAAAGTAAGATTTGGAAAACTCAATAACTAGAATCATTTTATTAATTTTTCCAAAAAACTAAGTTTTAATACCACAAAAATCTAATTTTGTTGGAATTATGATATACCAATTAAATATTACTGCAGATGTTATTGCCTACTCTGTCTCTAGCATTCCCCTTTTTATTATCACAGTAATTTTATTTTATCACTATACAAAATCCAGACATAATTATTTAAGATATATGGCATTAATGTGGTTTTTTTTATTTTTGTGGTGTGTGAGTCAAATTTTCTCTTTCCTTACTTTATCCCATACGATTTTCCGTTATAGTTTATTCTTTTTCACCCCAATATCGATTTGTTTAATCTTCATTGATGATTCCATGGCAAGGCAATCTGTGGATCCACTTAAATTGATTTTTATTATTGTAATTTCTACTGCTTCCTTTATTTTTTCATATAGTCCAGGTGCAATCACCGAAACATCCTTCAGAAATGGAGAATTAACATTAACTGCTGAAGGTAATTATAGAATATCCTTAGGTATTTTATTAATTTCTATGACTTGGATGTATTTTTCAATTATTGGAAAGATTTCTTTCAAGGCCCCAAAAAAACTTCAGAAATATGCTTATTTGAATTTCATTGTATCTATAATTATCGTTATTTCTATTCCATTATTATATTTTTTTCAGATATACCATTTCATCCCAGGGATAGATGGAATCTTAATTTCTATCTTAGGAATCATAGGATCTTATACCTTTAGTTATCATCCTGAATTAGCCTATATTTTACCATTTAAGGTATACACTTTGATTGTCTTTGATTCCAAGTCTGGCCTACCTATTTATTCCCATACGTGGAAAACTGATGAAAAAGAATTATTAGATGTTCCTTTATCAGGTGTTATAAATGCGATCGGAAATCTACTTAAAGACACAGTCAGAAAAGGCATGGTAAAAGAAATCAAATTCGAAGAAGCAACTCTGATTTTTCATGAAAATGACCAATATCCTTTAGCTTGTGCGTTATTAACCACAAAAAATGTTTCTACCCTTCAAAAGGCTCTTATTTCTTTTTATAATGATTTTATTCAGGAATTTAATGATGATTTATCCAACCTAAATGAAATTTCCAAGTTTGAATCA
>CAYPTZ010000605.1:1579-2925 GCA_964413395.1 uncultured archaeon
TTTTGGGTTTGTGCCTACTTTTGATTAAACTCTTTTTGCATCAGAAATTTGCTGAAATAATTATTCTTTCTCAATGTTCAAAAGGAAGTTAAAATTCGAGAAATGTGCATTATATTATTAATTTTTAAAGTTAAAAACTCAATATATCCTAAAATAATATACAACATTAATCTTCCAGAATTCGTCTCCAGTTGAATTCATTAATTATTTTGATTTCTTTTTTCTTATACAGATACTTCTAAGATTATTATTTGATTTCCCTAACAATTTTAAAGCTTTTGTGTAATCTCATCATATATCTGAAAGAATTTTTTAAACTCTTTAATTTTCAAAGAATAGAGTTTTAGGGGAAACTCGTT
The DNA here is from genome assembly GCA_964413395.1 of uncultured archaeon. Lineage (GTDB taxonomy): Archaea > Asgardarchaeota > Lokiarchaeia > Sigyniarchaeales > Promethearchaeaceae > Lokiarchaeum. The sequence goes on from CAYPTZ010000605.1 coordinate 1,939, forward strand.
TTTAAACTCAAGAAATCCTAGATCATATAGCAACTTTAAATGTCTTGAAGCTGTGGATTCTGAAATATTTAATTTTTCCCTAAAATGGATCACAGACATGGATTCTACATCACATAAAATTTGTAATATTTCTCTTCGAGTTTTTGATCGGATTGCCCGTGCAAGTTTTTCATCTGGCATTAATCTTTTATATGATATCATATTATTTAATTTGATTGTTGGGTTGTCATATCATGCAACAATGCAAACATTTTTTTTGTCACAAAACATTAAAATTCACTAAATTTCCTTTTTTCGAATGTATTGTAATTAATAGAAGCCAAAACTTAAAAAAGTGAAGAATCATGAAAAAAAACTTTAAAATATTGGAGAACAAGGTAATTATTAAAATTTCGGGATTTCTATGTAATACCCCAAAAAGTTTATTATCCTCAGATTTATTCAATGAAATTGTCATCTTGTCAATTGAAAATTTAAAAAAAAAAAAATCAGCATTACTAGATATGTTCAATTCAAGCACAGTTGGAAATAATGAAATTAAAACGCTGATTTCATTTTTAGAAAAATTGACATCACAAAGTATTGAAAATGCAAATAAGATAGTTTTTAATTCTACATGTTTTCTTGAAAATAAAACCATTCTTTTCGATTATGTTGAATATTTGTACAATTACTGGCGTGGTTTTGAACGATTTATTATTTCCAAAAGTAATTCATCTACTTTATTAGATAAACGACCATATAGGACATTTAATTCTACTATTGAAATGTTATCTCATTTAATAAGACAAATTTATAGGGATATTCAAGAAAATATATCCAAACTACATCCAAAAATATACCGCCAAATTCGTGCAGGAGCTCAATTTGGAGCCATAACTTCTCAAAAATTAGTATCAATGCCTAATAAATATGAAAAAAAGATTAAAAATATACCAATTATTAGACAAGTATTACTAAATCCTCCCATTGTCCTAAATCCACCAA
>CAYPTZ010000606.1:0-2920 GCA_964413395.1 uncultured archaeon
AATTTCTAAATACTAAATTTATGCTCAAGGTATAAATTCAAATTATCAAAATATATTTAATCTAAATTCTGCTTATACTGATATTCAAAGAATGAAGGATTGGCCATTTGATCCCACTTCATTAAAAAAATTTATAGCTACTGTTTCTAGCACTCTATTACCTTTGATTTTATCTATCTTTGGATTTTCATAAATTCTTTTTTCTATTAGTATTTAACTCTATTCATCTCTAAGAATTATATCCTTTATCTGGACGGAATGAGGAATTTTTTCGATCATCTTTATAGTAGGCAAAACTTGACTCAAGATGGATTAACTGAAGCAATTCTTACATATTACCAATCAATTTTTTCTGAATAAATAATAATATCTACCACTACTCTAAAAATTGGACCAAGTGTTTTTTTAAGAATTTAAATAGTTTACTGTCGATTAAGTATTATGATTATTTGGAACTCATGAACTCCTCTTCTCATTTTTTTTCCTTTTCTCTTCTGTGCCTTCCAGATAATCATGATTTTATAATAAAAAAGAAAAACGATATGGATAATTTGTAAAAATATATAGAAAAAAAGAATTATTATATATAGAAAAAAAGATTTATTGTAGGAAACCAATTTAAAGTGGATTTTTGATATTATTATCTTGATTCCAATAATGATAAATCAATTTGAAAATTAAAGATTCATTATCAGACGACCAAATGGAAATAAAATTGATCCATTTTGTAATAATAAATCGGAATTAATGATGATTATAAGTCTATCATTCCAAGCTAATATCAAACCAATTTTTAACTTTTAATTCTTTAATTAAAAAAATTGAATCTTCTTTATCTCTATGACATGAAATTTGATAATTCTCCCATATGAATAATGAAAAAAGATTATCTTTTATTGAAAAAAAGAAAAAATTTTTCTTTCTGAAGCTAAATTTTTGGTATGGGATCAAGATCCCTTGTAAATGGGAAGAAACGGAGGGGGGAAAATGAACGGGAGAAGTAAAAACGAGGGAATATTGTCGAATATCGTTGGGGAGGTAAAAAAGAAAGCACAGTTAAAGAGGTATAAAAGTCGAAAAAAAAAAAATAGTACTATCAAAAAGCATTTGAAAAAAAAAGGGGTAAAGAATATTTACCCAAAATGGTACCGAAATTATCTTATTTCGAGATGACTCCAACCGAAATTGCCATCATAATGGATATAATAATACCCATTAATTTTTGCAGGCAAACCCCCGCTACCTACCCATTGGTTGGTAAAATCAACACCATTAATAGTTAGTGATTCAAGATTCCATGAATTAATAAAACTAGGAACATTTGAAATCATCCAATAGCGATCTCCAGATCCGTCATAGGTAAAGGGGGCAGAAATGCTTTGATAATCTCCTGGATCAGGTTCCGGTGTTGGAGGTTCCGGAGTAGGTGGTTCAGGTTCTGGTGGAGGTTCCGGAGTAGGTGGTTCGGGCTCAGGTGGAGGTTCCGGAATTGGAGGTTCGGGTGTTGGTGGTGCAGGTTCCGATCCTACAGCTTCAAAATGACTCCAAGCCACATTTCCATCATAATGGATATAATAATAGCCATCTTGTTTGGCCGGTAAATTTCCCGCTTCAACATATTCATTTGTGAAATCAATACCATTGACCGTCAATTCTGCAACATTCCAAGAGTTAATATAGGCTCCAAGAGAGGTTGCTCTCCAATATCTATCTCCAGATCCACTATATGAAAAAGGAATAGAAATATCTTCATATTCACCCGGTTCGGGTTCAGGTGTTGGAGGTTCTGGTGTTGGAGGTTCAGGTGTTGGTGGCTCCGGTGTTGGAGGTTCTGGTCCAGTACCCCCTCCAGATGCCGATGCAGAAAAGGAGGTTAAGGAAAGGCCTTCTCCGCCGGACATAATTTCAAAACCGGCTTCAATATCATGGAGATAATGGGATGTGTCCAAATAGCCACGTGAGACAGCATCATCAATGAAATCCATCAAATCGTAGGTTCCAGAATTTAAACCAGTTACCATATAACAAACATAGTTCCATCCCATATCGGTATACCACACTTGATGATTTCCGAAGGTTCCGACCTGAGATCCAGCGGGAACCATGCCTTGAGCATCAAGCCAAATCATTAATTCAGTCCCCCCATTGTAACCGCCACTGGTATCCGTGCTTTCACTAAACCAAGCTTCAGCCGCAATGTTGTAGGCACCACTCGGACGATAGCTACTGACACTCCAGCTATAGGTAGCACTGGAAAGTTCACTTACGCGATAGGAAGTCCAACCACTGGTGGTGGCACCCCAATGATTTCCTTTATATATTGACGGATACGCCGCGACACTCCCTTGATTGTGTTCAGATATTGACACAGTAAAGGCAGTTTGACTGGTGTCTGGGACAGTAATTTCTTGTAATGTTGTGGCACCCCAAACATTATTTTGGACAATATACTCTCCGCCCATAATCTCGATAGTTCCATATTGATCCGTTATTGATACGGCACTAACATTTGAAACAGAAACCAACACTCCTATCAGAGATAAGGCCAAAATGAGACCAAAAAATTTTTTATTTGTAGATTTTCTCATTTTAATCAACTTTTTTTGGTTTAAAGAACAGTAAACCATTTGACATTTTTTATTATACCATAAATGTCGTAACAATGTACTATCAAAATAGTATATAATAGTTTTTCTTTAGCAAATTAATCCCTAAAAAATCAACTTAAAGTACGGACATCGTAAGTTAAAAAATAAACAATTCTTTGATATTATAAAATAGATAAGAATTTTTTTCATATAAGAAAAAACGCATAGAACTTAGAAGTAATTACTTTTTTACGATGTAGAACTGCATTTACGTGTCATAACTTGTATTGATTAATAATCAAAAAAAAGGAATAGGAATAAAAATAAAAAAA
>CAYPTZ010000607.1:0-2917 GCA_964413395.1 uncultured archaeon
AAATTTAGAAAGTACAAAATCATTTGTCAAGCTACACACCAGACCAAAATTATAAAGCACTTCAGCAATGCCGAATAAGTATTTCTTTTTTTTAAAGAGGGAAAAACTATGATGATGACATTTAAGCGATTTTTGATATTGATTATCTTTCTGATAGATCGTACCACATCGAAGATAATAGTGGGCTTTAAGAAGATCGTAATCTGGGAGTTGAAGTCCTTTTTTTGTTGATGAGGTTTCGTTTTTTGGAACATTAATGATGTTTCTAACATTTTCTATTTGGTTAAAATGGCGATGTTTTTTTTTTTGGATATTCTGAATTTGTGGTAGAATCATATCACCTTGCTGGATAAGTGTGAAGGCATCTTCAATTTTATTTAAACACTCTAATGCTCGTAGTTTTTCAATGATAGCATAGAATATAAAGTAAAGGCTATTAAGATCTTGACTCTCTAATAGTAATTCATTCGTGATTTTTTGGGTAAGCTGATATTTTGCAGTAGTATTGTAGAGCTTAGCGTATAAAATTTGAATGGTCATGTGCTCAATATGAGAGATTGCGGAATTTTCCCATTGTTGAAGAATGGTTAAAATTTCATCATATTGTCCAAAGCTAATTAAGTTGTCAATATATGGAAAATTATGTATTAATGAATTCATGTTAAATCTTTGAAAAAATATGTTGCTTATCGTGAGTAAGCGATAGATTGCATTAATAATTTGTTCCTAGCCAAAAAAATATAAAAAAAAAAAAATACAGCAAATTATAAAAAACAACCAATCTCAACTTTCCTATCATAGAAAAGCTATATTAACTATAATGAAAACTGAAATATTGTCATAGTGAACGAAAGGTGTCGGGTATTTCGTCGTGGTAAATTATATCTAGGATTAAAAAATTCGATTTTTCTTAAGATTTCAAAAATATCCCACCATCTTTATTTGCTATGGTAAAAATTTTTGAAATACTATTATCAGAAACTGAAGTAAGTTTTCGAGAGAACTCAATCTGTTGGGAAATTCCGCTGAAATTATATACTACCCAGGCATTTTCAAATTCCCTAATATAAAGACTATCAATTTTATTATAAAGTTCTTGATAATCACTTACTAGAGATCCTATAGGTGCCTCCCAAAAATCATACCAGTTATGAAGATGATCCCAAAATGGTAGAGCATTATCATCGCCAAATAAAACATACCCATCAGAAAGTGTAAGGCTCATTGTTGTGAAAAATCTCATTGTTTGCAAATTTTCTGGAGAATTTCGTTCAACAATTCGAGTAGTCTGGCTAGGATTATATTCACTGCTAACTTCCCAACCTTCTAGGCATACGAGTGCAGGTTCAGCAAGGTGTTTTTGATTGAAAATAACTGCTGATTGAATTTTTGACAGTTGCTCGTTTGAGTAAGTATCACTATACGAATTCTTAGGGCACTCCATAAACGCACCGTTTAGTAGGGGTGCTAAAATTGAATTTTCATCATTATTCATATTTCCTAAGATTAGAAATTCATCTCCCGTCTTTTCACGAATTTTAGTTAGAATCGCAACTCGGGCAGCAAGTTCTTCTGGCTGAGTCAATATCGGATCCCAACCTGGAACCGCGGCATCATCGGTTGTTGAAAACTCACCCATCCAATCAAGAAAAATACCGTCAAATAGTCCAGAATCTTTATAAGCTTTGGCTTTATTTGAGATTAGATCTTGGACTTCTGGATTGGTGAAATCAACTAAATAACTTAAAATTGTATCATCTTCGTCAATATGTCCATTCAAGTTGGTATTTTCTCCCCACCCAATAACACGATCCCCTGTCGAATTTTTTAGCCAGTATGCTGAATCAGGAGGAAAATGGCCTTTTTCCCACCAATTTTCACCTTCATTGGCAAGAGATACGTAATTTCCTTCACGATACAATATTGCCACAAGAATTTTTATGTTTGGGTTTAATTCTTTTAATTCATTTCTGATTTCCAAAGCAGAAGCCATATTATTTTGATATAGTGCGGTTTTCAATCCCCTATAAGGTTCCCCAGTATCATCCCAAGTGACCTCAAGGATCGCATAAGAATCATGAAAAACAAGATCATGCTTTGATATTTGTTGGAGTTTAGTTAAATTATCAAGATTTTCGACATGTGACCATGCCTGAAAAACGGGTACTGTGTTATATTCAATTTCAGGTTGATTAAGAGCATAATACCCACTTACTAACAATATTCCAGAAATGATGCATACATACACATACTTATTTTTTTTTTTCATAGATTATACAAATATATGCTAAAAGAGAATTATATATTTTTGTTGAAATAATGCAAATCAGGAGAAAAATTAAATCTTGGAAATAAAGAAATGAAAAGAAAAACGAGAAGGGTGAGATCTTCATAAAAAGCAATTTAAAAAAAATCAAATGGAAGTAGCTATAAGAAAAGTATTCTGATTTTTCAGTGGGTAATAAATCGGAAAAATAGTAATTTTTTAGAATTTTAAGGGAGAGAATTTGTGATAAAAAAGAATATTTGATATTAAACATAAAAGAGCTTATGTTTATTGAGATTTTAATGAGTCTGCTATCAGTGAATATTTTTGCATTCGCTTTTATTCTTATTCATAAAATCGATACCCAATTGAATCCACTGCAAATAACCTTTTTTCGAGGCTTATTTACAATCATTGGGATAGGATTATTATTTATGATATTGTTATCATTTCAAGAATTACAAGAAGTAAATAGTAGATATATGTGGTATAGTGGTGCGAGTGGGGTGTGTGCGGTGGTCTTTGGAGATATTGCGTTCATTTCCAGCCAAAAGAAAATATCTCCTCCAATTGCATCAACTATCACTTCAACAATTCCAATTATGACAATGATTTTTGAGGTGATTTTTTTAGAGGCCCAATTCAATATAT
>CAYPTZ010000608.1:0-2914 GCA_964413395.1 uncultured archaeon
TAATTACAATAAAAGGCCAACCGGTATATAGATTTATAGAATTCATAAAATTGTATTAAATTTTTTAACTTAACTTAGAAGAAGATATTTGATAATAATGAGAATAAAAAATAAACAACTTAAACAAGTTTTAATTAAATCATTTTTCATAGAAAAAAATGACATAAAAAATATAGTGAATAATTCAAAATTTCTTTTTAGGTAAAATGTATACTTTATAAAATTCCATTGGATTCAAAAAAAAGTTTAAAATTTTTGGTGACTTAGACTTCCATAATATAGCTTCGATTTTATAATTTTTAATTTATCTAAATAAAAATCAAAGTTAACATTAAAAAGTGATTAAAAATGGCACAATTAGGCGGAACTCCTGTGTTTATTCTTAAAGAAGGAGCAGAACGAACACAGGGAAAAAATGCTCAAAGAAATAACATTCTTGCGGCAAAAACAATTGCTGAAGCAGTAAGAAGCAGCCTTGGACCAAGAGGCATGGATAAAATGTTAGTTGATTCCTTTGGAGACGTCACAATTACAAATGATGGAGCCACTATATTGAAGGAAATTGACGTTCAACATCCAGCAGCCAAGATGCTCGTTGAAGTATCAAAAACTCAAGATGAAGAGGTTGGTGATGGAACAACTAGCGCAGTTATCATGGCTGGAGAATTACTTAAACGTGCAGAAAAATTATTAGATCAAAAAATTCATCCAACGGTGATCACTGAAGGATTTAGAAAAGCAGCGACCAAATCTTTAGAAATATTAGATAATATTGCAATATCTATTAAACCAACTGATAAAGAAATGCTAAAAAAAGCAGCTACTACTTCAATGAGTTCAAAAATAATTAATGAATATTCTGACTTAATCAGTGAAATTGTTGTGAATGCATGCTTAGCCGTTCGTGAAGAAATTGAAGGGAATAATACTGTTAATCTTGACCGAATTCAAATTCAATCAAAAGAAGGAGAATCTTTAGATGAAACAAAGTTTATTTCTGGAATTATTTTGGATAAAGAAATTGTTAACTCTGGAATGGAAAAAAGTATAGAAAATGCAAAAATTCTTCTTATTTCCTCAGCAGTTGAAGTTGAAAAAACTGAATTTGATGCAAAATTGCAAATAACAAGCCCAGACCAAATTACTGCTTTCCTTGATCAAGAACAAAAAATGTTGGAAGATTTAGCAGATAAAATTGCAAAAACTGGAGCAAATATTGTTATTTGTCAAAAAGGTATTGACGACATGGCTCAACATTTTCTGATCAAAAAAGGGATTAGTGCTATTCGAAGAGTGAAGAAATCTGATTTAGATAAATTATCTAAAGCTACAGGTGGAAAGATTTTTTCTAATCTTGATGATTTATCTGCAGAAGGTTTAGGTTTTGCTGGATTAGTTGAAGAACGAAAAATAATGAATGAAAATTGGGTTTTCATTGAAAAATGTAAAGATCCAAAATCTGTTGTTATTTTCATCCGAGGTGGTTCCGAATTAATTGTATCAGAAGCAGATCGTTCTATCCATGATGCCCTCTGTGTAGTCAAGGATTGTATTGAAAACCCTTGGATTGTAGGAGGAGGCGGAGCCCCAGAACTTGAAGTTGCAAAGGAATTACGGAAGTATGCAGAAACACTTTCTGGCCGTGAACAATTAGCTGTTGAAGTATTTGCAGATTCATTAGATATAATCCCAAAAACTTTAGCTGAAAATGCAGGCCTTGATCAAATTGAAATGTTAATGAAATTAAGATCTGCTCATGGAGAAGGCCATAAATATGCCGGTTTGAATCTAGACCTAATGCAAGTTGAAAATGATATGATTAAAATTGATGTCATTGAACCCATTGTAGTTAAAAAGCAAGCAATCAAATCTGCTTCTGAAGCTGCCCAAATGATTTTACGTATTGATGATGTTATCGCTGGTGTTGGTGGTGGCGGTGGTGGCGGTGGTGGCGGTGGTGGCGGTGGTGGCGGAATGCCTCCAGGAATGGGCGGTGGAATGCCTCCTGGTATGGGTGGAATGCCTCCAGGTATGATGTAATAAAAAAAAATTATCTTTTTTCGTGACATTTTTTTTTTTAATTATCTTTTTTTAAGTAATTTTGCTTTATTTTGATATTAGAATTTTAATAATTTTTATCTCACTTGTTTTATTTCTTTATTATGCTCTTTAATTAAATGTAACTCAAAAAATTGGCCTTCTCCAGTTATTTAATTTTCAAACTCCACGCTATAAGAAAGCATTCCCATTATCTTTTACGATTTTAATTTAATTCACATAATATTTAAATATGGTGTCGACAAAATATATTTCATGGAGTCTAATTAAACCTTACTCCCCCGAACATGATTGGAGAACAATATCTTTTTTTTGTGATCTGAATCTTTCAGCACATTGAAAAAAAGTTTGTCATTCTGCGCGTGGGGAACCCTTTCATCCATTAGGTGGAGGTGGTTCTCAGGGTCAAGCTATCTTTCAGAGATATTGGGAATCCTTATCGTTGATATCATCTCTTCTATTATGAATGCATGATGTTTGTCAAGGATGAGTCCCATGCCACGAAATTTCGTCCGTCCCCAAAGCTGCCGATGCGATAATTCGGGTTTTTTCTTTCTACATAAGGGGAACCGAGACTACAGCCAGACTTTCATAGTTCACGGGGAGAAAAGAATGATCCATATGCTTTAGAAATCTATACAGCGGATTTTTAAAGAAAAATTGGTTGAGTGTAAAGGCACTCAACCAAAGTGCGAATTCAGCAGAACCCTGAATTCGGTGAATAATATGACGATTTTATTAAAGAAAAAGCTTTCGATCAGTAGTAATGATATTTCTCTATTGATCGATCACAATGATGGTTCCCAATCGGATTTTAAATCATTTTCAGAATTTGGGATAGGAATGGATGTCCATA
>CAYPTZ010000609.1:0-2912 GCA_964413395.1 uncultured archaeon
AGAAATTCTGCCAACCAAATATCCGAGTGTGATGAGTTTTTGCTTTTCTTTCTTGATAAATTCTATTTTATTTTGGTTTTTTTTAATGATTTCCTTAAAAATTTTTATTTTGGTATCAATACCTTCTTTTTGATTGCTTAATATACGAGATTTGGATTCTTGTTCTTCATTTTGCTTTTCTAATATAGTTATTTGAGCTTTTACCTTTATTTTTTTTCTGTAAAGCATTATGCCATATTTTCTTTTAGCTTTTTCATATTTTTCTTCTAGAGGTGATTCCTGATTCTGAATTGAATCATATAATTCATCCATTTTTAATTGGTTTGACTCGAGAGTTTGAAGTGTATCAAAATAATAGAGACATCGATTTTCTCGTTCAAGTTTGCTTTTTTGAGTGTTAATTTCTTCAATAATCAAATTGAGTTGCTGGCTTTCAAGACAATTTGTAATATATTTTAGATCTAATTCATGACGCTGTTCTATTGCTAATTCATTATTTAGCTTATCCCTTTCCTCCAAATTTTCATCTAGAGTTTTTTTGTTAAAAATTTCAATTTCTTCATATTTCTTCTTGAACTGGATTATTTTTTGATTCAAATCCATGCTATGTATATATGTAGTTTGAACATCTTGATGAAATTGAGATTTCATTTGCCAATGCATCTGAAGATTGCTAAGATGTATTAGTAAATTTTGATTAAATGCTGATCGTAATTTATACACAGGAATAAGTCTGATCTGGTTGAAATGATCTATAACCATCTGCAAATTTGCTTCTTCTTCATCTGTTCCTTCAAATGGATTAATCATTGAGACCAACCAGAGAATAAATTCGACATAATTTCCGAAATTAATCATCGATGCTTGCCCGGCTTCTCGTTGGTTCATTCTTGTTTGAATACGAAACAATTCAGGATCAATGCTGTATCGATTCGCAAGATATTGTTGCCATTCGTTTTTTCCATCCATAAAACTTAGTTTTCCCTTTACTATTCCTTTTTGTTGTTTAAAAAATGCCCTGAAATTTCGAATTGAACGGTAAGATCCATCATCATCATAAATAGGTAGGTTTTGTAATAGTAAAGGCGAATTAGTTGGAAGGTCACTTTCATCAACAGAATAAAATAACTGTTCAGCTTTGCCTGATCGATTTTCAACTATCATTCCAGTAAGGAAATATTGAAGCTTTTTTGCAATTGCATTATCTGCTATCCACACTAATATTATATGAGAAGTTCCACTCTTTGGTAAATAATCGGTTAATTTTCGATTTTTCCGATCCCCCCCCCGTAAAAACTCATTTGTCAAAGGTCGAATAACAGAAAAAATAAGACTAATTAATGAAGTTTTTCCAGTTCCATTCTTTCCTAAAATAACACAATCACTTCCTCGAGCTTGTTGGTTGATTTTTTGAGCTCTAAAATTTAATTTAAAATCATCTACAATAGTATTATGGATATGCAAGTTAATATATCGTACACTATATAAAGTGGGCATTTTTAGACCACCTCATTTTGCTTATTAGGATGTATTTCTTTTAAAAAATTTAAATAATTATCATTAGTTGAGAAATCTTCCATATAAATACGAAATTTCTTGGTCGGGAGATATTCTTCATTCTCTTCAGTAATTAACCGTTCTTGTTTTAAATGATCGAATGTGGTTTTAATATAATAAATGGCGGTAGATTTCGGATTGATTTCTGATTCTTTTTGTAATTTTTTATATTCTGCCAACAGTTTTATACTATGGGGTGATTCGGCAGAAGTCGCAAGGATTTCATCTCCTTGTTTTTCAATAATTTCATTTATTTTTCCTATTATAAATTCATGGAGTTTTTCGTAAGTTACTCCTACTGAAGAATATCCCTGTTCTAGAAATCTATCAGGTGTTGGAAAAAAATACGAAGCTAAAGACATCATAATCAAAGCAAAAATTCCGCGTTTGTTTTCTTTCCCTAAAACGGGTATATCGTTAAGATTAGGTGAAAATGGGGAATCATATAACGGTGAAATATAAACACCCGTCCTTTCCACTGCTAATATTTTTAAATATAACGATTCGGCTAATGCTTCTACAAATCTCTGTAATGTTGAATTAATCTGATACTCTCGGAATAATTCGTTATATTCTTGAATATACATAATTTTTTTAGGAAATTCTAATCCATAGAACAAAATTCTACCTGCTTTATTTACTAATTCTACCATATCTCCGATATCCATTATTACTCTCTCCTTTTATTACCCGATATAACTTTTATAGCAAAATTTCGTCCTTGAAATCGCATATCATCGCAATTGCCATCTTTTAAGGTTGTCTGGAATTTTCCCGCTGTATAAGGCTTTTCGAAATCTTTATCTGCAAAAATTCCGAGGACAACAAGTTGAAGATAGTAATGCATTAAAAAAGTGAGTTTTCTTTTGTCAATTTCTTGCCAAATTCCCTCTAGACTCATTTCTCCATTTGATTGAAGTTCTAAGATTTCATTTAACATTTTGATGGCTTGCTGTCTTAGATTTTTAGGAAATCTTCCATAGAGAGATGCTTCATCAATTAAAAGATTTCGATGTTTCCGAACTATTCGATAATTCTTTCGAGGTTTCATCTGTTGCTTGCGTATTCTCAAATCTTGTTTCATTAACAAATCCACAGTGCTTGAAAATGAACTTATTTTAGGAAAGTGACACGATAATAGGCACTCACTTGCATTCTCCAATAATTCTATCACATATTCTCTTGGTAAAGTTAAAATCCATGGGAAATATTCATCTTCAATCGAAAATGCTTTTGATTGAATTGTATTAATTCCACTGATTGCTTGATTATACACAGATTCTCTAGCATCTTTTATTGCTTTTAGTAATGGAAGTAACATAGAATTTGATCTTTCTAAATTATCTTTCAATTCG
>CAYPTZ010000610.1:0-2907 GCA_964413395.1 uncultured archaeon
CGCATGGGCATATATTCATTTAGCGTATATTTATTCCAAATTAGGAATTCCTGATAAAGTTTTAGATAATGCCGAGAAAAGTTACAAAATATCTCAACTTTTAGGGAATATTCATTGTCAGGATTTTTATTTAAATATTTTAGGTAATCATTATCAAGAATTAGGAAATTATTCTAAATCATTGGAATATTTTAATAAATGCTTGACATTTCGGGAAAAGCGTAATGATATCATAGAGGTAGGAAATAGCTATTATAATATTGCAAACTTATATAGTAAGATAGGAGATTTAAATTTAGCACTTGAATATTATCAAAAAGCACTTTCAATTAAGCAATTTAAAAACTATTCATCTTTTTATGTCCGTATACGCATGTTATATGGAAAAATCTTAGCTGAGAAAGGAGACTATGAAGAGGCACTAAAAAATTTAGAAGAATCCTTAATTTTAAGTTATAATCATAAAAGGACTTTATATAGTTCCATGATAATTTATTATTTGATATGTATTTCTCTTAATATGAAAGCTTTTGATAAAGCTAAGCAATATCTTGAAGAAAGTAAAAAATTAATAGCTAATAATCAAGATAATAAGAAGATAATTCAAATTCATCAAATTAATAAAGCTTTATTGCTCAAGAACAGCAATAGATATCGAGATAAAATATATTCTCAACAAATTTTTGCAACAATTATGAATGATGAAGTAATCCAAATCGAAATTTCAATAGATGCAATGCTAAATTTAATTGAGATTTTATTATTTGAACTGAAAGTGTCTGAAAATGATGATATTTTGAAGGAAATTCATGAGATTGTCTTAAAATTGTCCAATCTTGCAAATAAAACGAATTCAATGTCATTATTAGCTGAAGTTATGTTTTTTCAAGGTAAAATGACTTTGATTGAAGGAAATATTGAAGAATCTAGGAGATTATTTGTTAATGCTCAAATTATTGCAGAAAAACATGGATTAGGAAGACTTGCCAATGAAATTTCTGATGAACATGATTCTTTATTGAGTCAATTAACTAGGTGGGAATATATGATTGAATCAAAAAATTCTTTTAAAGAACGAATTGAAAATGTAAATCATAATTTTATATTTTCAAAAATGGTAAGAAATTTCACTCAAGAAATAACATATCAAAAAGAAATACCCATTTTTTTATTAATTTGGTCTCAAAAAGGAATGGCATTATTTGAACAATATTTTGAACAAGCTGATTTTAAATCTATAAAAACAGAAAAAAAAAATATTGTTGGGATATTATCTGCCATTGATATAGTAGGAAAAGAAGCGTTATTATCAAAAGGATCAATTGATCGAATTAAATTTGAAGATAAGACGATAATCGTTAGAATAAAGGATCAAGTTAAATTTGCATATGCTTTTGAGGGTCAAACATTTAGTGCTGTAAAAAATCTTGAAATATTTATTAATAGCATTTTTAACCAATCTAAAATTTGGAATAATTTAATAAAATGTGAAAATACTGGTGAAATCCTTGATACAATTCATCGTAGTTCTATCACCTCGATTGCAAACCAGATTTTTTAGGGTATTTTACGATTAAATATTTAGCATTAAAAATGGAATATATCTTTAATCTAATATGAATAATGTATCTGAACGCATTAAATTTTTTAAAAGTAAGATAGAAAATGATTCTAAATTTCAATATTTACCAGAAATTCAAGATCTTCAAAAGAACAATAATCTAACTGAATTAGAATCGATTGAATTAGATATACTTTTAATCAGATATAACATTGATATGGCAAAATATGAATACTCACTACAAAAATCCTTAGAATTAAAAAAGAAATGTGAAAAAATCTCTTATCTTCCATATATGCTAGTTAGCATTGCATACATATTAGAATCTTTAAATCCATTAGGTAGAGAGATAGAAAGTGCCGAATTATTAGATACTGGTAATGAAATTTTAAGTAAAATTTCTGATGCATTGGAATTTGATACTCAAAAAATTATTGGTCATTATCTATTTATAAGTGGTCTGATATTTCAAAGAATGGAAAAATATGAAGATTCCCTTGATTTATATAGAAGAAGTTTAGAAGTCAGAAAAAATATCGATGATAAATTAGGTGTAGGAAAAAGTTTACTTCATATAGGTCAAATTAATATGCTCAAAAGTAGAAATGAAATCGCTTTAACTTCTCTTGAGGAATCCTTGAAAAATAGTTTGCAATTTGAAAGTAATATGTGCTCCACATGGGCCTATCTTCATATTGCATTTATAAACATTCATTTAGGAAAATTGGATGAAGTTTTAGAATTTACGGAAAAAGGTTATACTATATCTAAATTATTTAACAATTCTCATACACTATCTTATTATTCTGAAATTATGGGACATTATTATCGGGAGATGGGAGAATATTCAAAATCATTAGATTTTTTTAATAAAAGTTTAGCAATTAAGAAAAAAAATAATATCACTGTAGAAATTGGCGATTCCTATTATAATATTGGAACAATTTATAGTAACAGGGGTGATTTGAATCTAGCAGTTAAGTATTATCAAAAATTACTTGAATTAGCTAAAAAAGAAGGAAATATCGTCCGATATGTTCATGTGTTAAGTCTTTATGGTAAATTGTTAGGGGAGAAAGGAGAATTTGAGGATGCTATTAAATTTTTAACAAAATCTTTAACACTAAGTTATGAAAATAATTTGTTCATAAATAGTGCAAGGATTATTTATTACTTAATTTGCGTTTGTTTAAATAAAAAAGACATTAAAAAAGCTAATTTTTATTTACAAGAAAGTAAAAAATTAGTCCATTCTCATAATGAAAATAAAAATATTATTCAGATTCATAAATTAAATGAAGCAATTATATTAAAGAAAGGTAAGAGATATCGAGATAAATTTTTTT
>CAYPTZ010000611.1:0-2906 GCA_964413395.1 uncultured archaeon
GGAAAAAAAATTTGGAAACGTAATTTAGGATCACCAATAATTAGCATGGATGTTGAAGACAAAATTGAAGAAATTCATAAAAGTGTATTTATTGCCCTTGAAAATAATAATATTGCAATCCTTGATTATCAAGGTGAAGTTCAATTTATATTCGAATCAGATCAACCCATCTTGGATGTATGTTTTGGTGATTTAACTGATAAATCCCAGCAAGACATAATTGTGCTATTGAAAAATGGTGATGTGGCTAAGATTACAAAAGATAACCGAATGGATGTCCTTTTTCATTTATCTGGAAAACCACAAAAGTTAACTTTCTTTAGAGTATCAGATATCAAGGGTTTTTTTATTGGAGACAAGTATGGGAAAATTCAATATATTTCAGTAAAAGGTGAAAAAATTTGTGAATTTTCTTGTCCTGACAAAATTAGCGATATAGATCATTACGTCGAGCAAAATACTTCAGAATTTACAGTATTCGTTACAGCAGCATCAAATAATAATTTATATCTTTTAAATTTATCAATCCCTTCATCTAAATATTTATCAATTTCTAAAGAAATAATATCATCTTCTCCGATTAAACAAAAGAAAGCAGGATTCGTATCATTTCAAAATAAAGTTTTAAATTGTCCCTTTTGTGATACAATCCTACCTTCATCATTTAAAAAAAAATTAATTGCAGGTAGTTTCGTTTATTGTGAAAGTTGTGGATCTCAGTTAACAAAACAAGATTTTTCATAGTTTTTTTTTATTTTTAGTAAATATCTATGATTATTTTATCTTCAACAATAATTTTTTCTCTGTTAATATTAAATAAGTAAAGAATTTTAAAGCTAAATTATTTTACTGAATTATGGGAAGGAATTTTACATCCTTGCTAAGAATTGCAAATATTCATGATAATCTTGATGAATTAAATCATTTAAGATCTGCAGGACTTAATGCCTTAATTAACGCTTTAAATTCTGTCTTACCTGCAAAATTATTACCTAAATTTATTTCATTGACCAATAATATTCTTTCAATTCAGGGTAATTTAATAAACATAAGCGAAATTCCTGAAATAGTAATTATTGGTGGTGGAAAAGCGTCAAAGGGTATGTGTTTATCATTATTGGAGATCATAGAAGGTAAAATTCCAATAAATGTAATGATCAATTTACCTTATAATCAAAATCCAAAATTTGATTCATCATTTATTAATTCCAAAACACAAATAGAATTTAATTTTGCATCCCACCCAATACCTGATGAATCTGGAATATCAGGAGTAAGGAAAATGTTAGATATGATTAAGAATTCTTCACCAAAATCTCTAATTTTTTTTTTAATTTCTGGAGGAGGAAGTGCTTTATTACCATTCCCTTGCCCATCTATTTCTCTTCAAGATTTGAAATTAATTAATCAATTATTATTAGATTCTGGTGCTTCTATATCAGAAATTAATTGTATTCGAAAACATTTATCCAAAATTAAAGGAGGTAGATTAACAAAATTTTTTTATCCTCGAAGAGCTTTTTCATTTATTTTATCTGATGTAGTAGGAAATGATTTACAGGTTATAGCTTCTGGTCCAACAGTACCTGATGATTCTACATTTGATGATGCAGTCTTTATTTGCCGAAAATATAATTTATGGGAGCGAATTCCTAAAAGTATTCAGATACATATAATCAAGGGAAAACAAGGTTTAATATCTGAAACACTAAAAACTGGGTCTATTTTTTTTGATAGTATCACAAATATCATAATCGGGAGTGCAGAAATTGCTTCATCCATTGCTTTGCAATCACTTATATCAAAAAACTTTAGCACAAATATTATTTCTAAATCCTTACAGGGGGAAGCTAGTGATTTTGGGAAAACGGTAAATGCATTAATCTTAAAGAATTTGGACAAAAATCTGCCAAAAGCATTAATTGGAACAGGAGAATTTACAGTTTCTTTAAATGGAAATGGTATTGGTGGTCGCAATCAAGAAATGCTTCTAGCATTTATTATTGATGTTATGAAAAATCCCACAATATTAAATATTAATCTAGAATTTGTAGTGATTTCATTTGCGTTTGATGGAATAGAAGGGAATAGCCCAGCAGCTGGTGCAATAATTGATTCTGAAATGATAAGAAATATTATATATAATCAAATTGACCCAATAAATTACTTAAAAAACAATGATTCTTTTCATTTTTTTCAAAAATTAGGTGCTAATTTAGTTACAGGTTATACAGGTACAAATGTAAATGATATGATTATAATTCTTTTTGACAAAAGAAATTAGATTTTATGAGCTTTATTCATTTGTCCACTAAATTTTAAAATAATTTGATCTAAAAGGGCAATGATATCTTCATAGGTTCCAAAATTTATAGTTAGATCATGGTTTGGATTGTCCTTTTTTTTAACTTGCTTAAAATGTTTTAATGAATATCTATTATATAAATGATTTATAATTTCTTGTTTCTTATCCAAATCTGTGAATATATCATAATAAAAATCGATACCCTGCCTTGGAAAATTGTTTTTAGTAAGTGTTTCTCCTAATAGTGTCGCAGATTTGACATAAAATTTGTTTTCATTTTTAATCATATCAATATCTTGCTTTTCGAATTTTTGATTAAAATGAAGAAATGCATTATAATCCTTATATATATAGATAAAACCATTTTCAATTTGTTCCAATGCAAATATGCCATTTTCATTTACTTTGAAAGAATCATTTGCAAATTCTAAAAATTTACCAGCATGAATAAATAAGTTTGGGAAATTTGATGTATTTCGAATTATTATCTGGTTTTGTTTATTCATCTACAGATTTATAGTACTTTTTTGGCTAAAAGAAATTACTAAATTCTTGAGTTCGTAAGATAGCAGTTTTTTCATTTTTTTTCATTAAATTCTGC
>CAYPTZ010000612.1:0-2902 GCA_964413395.1 uncultured archaeon
GGAGTTGTCGTATCTACTGTATTATATTCAAGAATTGTTGAAAAAATGTTTCCTGCCATATCAGTTATATATAGTCTTATATCCTCACTACCCAAATTAATGGGTTTCCAAGATATTGAATAATTATTAATAGTATCCTTATTTAGTGTAAAATTTATACTCTCATATTCCAATTTAATATCCTCAATTCCTGTTTCATCAAATGCTTCAATAGAAAGGCTCTGCACGTCTCCATATTCAATAGAATTGTGTTTGAATGCATATTGTAATAATGACGGTAATTTAGAATCAATAATTTGAATAATAAAATTATTTTGAGTCCATACATCTTGAGAATTATTAGCTTTTATTGATAATGAATCAACCCCAGTATTATTGGTATTGACGTTAATAGAAAAAGAGTATTCATTTTCGCTAATTTTATTCATAGGAAATTCATCATTAAAGATTTCGATGAATACATCTGATATTTCCCATTTTTCATCATAAATATTTACGTTGATTTCTAGTGTTTCTCCATTCTCTATAGGGTTTTGGTTAAATGTAATATTTTCAATAATTGGTTTTGAAACATTAATTACAAGAAAGTTTCCACTAAATTCATTCTCATTTCCAACTTGATCTATAGCTTTAATTGTATAATCTATCAATCCTAAGTTAGTTGCTTCCCAATTTTCATAAATATATTGTGATCCTACAGTATTGGACATTTGAAAATCATTACCGTCAATACTAATAATTACAATATCAATTCCAACTCCATTATCTAATATGTCTGCTGAAAATGATTGATTTTGATAATATGAAATGTTTTCATCACTTAGGATCACATTAGAAATAATTGGAGGGCTATCATCAATTGTTTCTATTGTACTTGTCTGTGATGCAATATTTTTTAAAATATCAATAGCATAAATTTTAAAATTATTAATCCCTAAAGAAATTGGTTTCCATGATGTATAAATCCAAGAATTATCACTTATTTGTATCATTGAATGATTATAATTCTCATATTCTATAAAAACATCGGTAATTAATGATTCATCGTCAGTTTCAACTTCAATTATTGAATTTTCACCTAAATTAATAGGATTTTTTATAGCATTCACATTTTTGATTGTGGGTGCAGTTGTATCAATTACTGAGAAATTCTCTTCAAAAATATACCATCTCTCACTAATATCTTGCATTAATATTTCATATGAATAATATCCAGTATTTATTGGGCAATAATCACTAAATTTCCATAAATTGGTATCTACTTGAGTCATATTGTATGAATTTTGATTGATTTTAAAGAGCGCTTCTTTAATTCTTGATGGGACATTTATTTCTATTTGTACAGAATAATTCATTCCTAATTCGAGGGGATCGCTATTTTCTATAATATTATTGATTTCAATTGATAGTTCTTCTTCTTCATTTATTAAATAATCTGGCATTTTTTCTACCATTTTTGACACTTTCAAATCATCAAATTGGGAAATGGCTGAAGTATAAGATATTAATCCGATTGAACCTTCTTTTAAGTGAGTTTCATCCATTGAACTAATTATTAATGAATTATCAAGATACACTAAGATTTGAGTGTTAATGCAGTCAAATCGTAAATTGTAATTATTTTCATAATTTAGTTCTGATTTAGAATGTCCATCTGACAATATTGATATTAAATCCTTATCTGTTGCTAATCCATAGCTAGTTCTCCAATCTGAAAACCCTAATCCTGCATAATACATTTTTTCATCATTTTTCCATCTTGAAATTACACCTAAACCAAATTTTGTTGAAGAAGACTTTAATGTTACTTCAATTGAAACATCTCTAATAACGAAATCTTTAAAAATACTTATAGCGATATCTGTGTCACTATTTTGATATTTATTATCGTCAATTCTCCATTCTTCCCCTGTCCTTACTTCCCAATTAGAGGCAGGACCAATAATTTCATTAAAATCATCATATATCAAATATACATTACTATAATTTGAAGGTGGATTTTTTGCATTGGGATTCCCATAATAGATGTAGTAATCACTTATTTCAGTTTGTGCTGGGATAGAATCTTGAATTTTAAATGCAATATTTGTGTTCTTTTGATTGAACTCTGTTAAATTTATACGATCAATTTCAATAATGTCCTTGGAAATAGGGTTTATCCACACTATGCGAAAATCTGATCCGCTACTTTGCATCTTTCCTTCATCAATTTGCCATTTTGTATTTATATTAAAACTAAAAGTATATTTTTCTTCAATTTCATAATCATTAAAATTTTGAATAATAATAATTCTTCTATATAGATAATTTTCATCCCACCAATCAGATACTGCACTTTTAAGGGGTGATCTACTGTTTTCTAATATCGGATCTGGATTAATTGGATGTATACTAAAAATATTGATAAATAAACACAATAATAATACTGTAGTTCTAAATGTATCTGATTTTTCTCCCATTTTTATTTTCATTGTTTAAAATCGCAACTTATGTATAAATGGGTTATTACTAACAATTTTTTAGTGAACAATTTTGGAAAATGTAAGATATACCTTAGTGAGAATTGAAAAATCAAATATAGAAATAATCCAAAAAAAATTCTATTATTGAGTATAAATACAAATTATTATTCTTCAAAATTCATCTTTTAATTGTTAGTAAAATTTGATTGAACTATGTTTTGTTAGTTAAAATGGTAATAATCTTGAATATATTATATTCTATTACAAAATTATAAGATCGAGGTATATAATAAATCAATAGAGATACTAAAACGTTTTTCCTATAAGATTCCACTACAAATGTAAAAAAGTTAATAGAATATCCGAATAATTATATATTATCCCAATTAATAATTGAATTAGAATATGAATGAAATATATCTTTGTGTCAAATGTCAGCA
>CAYPTZ010000613.1:0-2898 GCA_964413395.1 uncultured archaeon
TGGAATAGACATAATCAAATTTGGGAATTAATAAATTTTCATTTGGTTTCGTTTGAAAATAATTATCTTCAATCCAAATCTGCTCTTCTATATTGTTTGCCAAGATAAAGGCATATCCGACTGAATCGTATCCTGGTCTCCCAGCTCTTCCACATATTTGATGGAATAGATTATTATTCATGGGTAATTTGGAATATCTTTTTTTATGAGGAGAATTATGTTGAGTTTTAGTAATTTTAGGTTTGAAAATAATAAATTCTTTTAGAATGACCGCTCTTGCAGGAGTATTTACACCAGAACTCAAGGTATTTGTTGTGCATAAAATTTTGATAATTCCTTTTTTAAATAATGTTTCAATTAGCAATCTTTCTGATGAATTTAACCCTGCATGGTGAAAAGATATACCAGAATAAAAGCTTTGCATTAATTCAACTGCGATTTCATTAATATTCCCAGCGATATCTTTCAGAATTTTTTTTATTTCAAAAAGTGTGACATCATATCTAATATTAATTTTATTTTTTAATTCTTCATAAATACGTTTACAATCCATTCTTGAATTTGTAAATACTAAAACCTGACCGCTATCATTTAATATCCTCATAGCAATAGAACATATGGAGTCAATTTTATTTTTTGAATTTAATACCATGTACTTTAATTCAACAGGTCGTTCATTTTCAATGATACATTCGAAATATCTCTTTCTATATTTCAATTCTAAATAAGAAAACCATCCATTAATATCATTTGAATTTGCAACAGTTGCGCTTAAACTAATTATTTGTGGAGGATTAGATAATCTATAAATCCTTAATATTAGGTTTTCTAATCTTGGCCCTCTCTCTCTACTCCCCAGGATATGGATTTCATCAATAATCACAGTTTTAATTTCATTTATCCATGAATTTTCTTTTAATGATCTAATATAGGAATCAAATTTTTCATAGGTCATTATCAATAAATCAGTAGATTTTAAAAGCTCTACAGATATTTCTTGATCTCCAATTGAAGAATAGATGTTTAGTCCTAAATTTTGATATTTTTGAATAAAATACGCACATTTTTCAGTTGCTAAAGCTCGTAACGGAACAAGATATATGGATTTTTTTTTATATGTATGTATTGTATAAATTGCTGCTAATTCTCCAATTAAAGTTTTTCCTGCTCCAGACGGTGAAGAAATGAAGAAGGATTTGCCCTTTAGCAAGCCCTTCTTTAATGAGTTGTACTGTAAAGGCCTTAAAGATGTGATATTAGAAGATTGAAGACTTAAAATGGCATCATTTGGAAAATTAAATTCTTTTAAGAAATCAATTGAGATTTCACTAAGCATTATTTTTTTACTTTAGGGATGTATTAAAGCTCATACTAAAATGAGATATTGTTAAAAATCTTTAAATGAATTTAAAAAAAATCTTGATTTTTAATAAATTGTCTAATTATATAATTTGGGGATGGATATTTTCAAATGAAATCAAAAAAAAAATGGATAATAATTCTATTAGGTGATAATTATTATTAACGAATTACATTCATTTTCTACTTTTATATCCACAAATTCTTCACTAAAAATATCTATTGAAACACCTTTGATATGTGAATTATTCAAAATTGTTAAATTTAATAAAGAAAATGATTTTTTAACCTGTATTTTAAGAGATCAAGAAAAAAAAGAATTGCTTGCTTTTTTTTATAATAAATTAGCAAATATCTTGAATCATCATATAATAAGAAAAAAATTACCCTTTACCATAACCATAATTAAAGCAAAATTAAAAGAATCAGGAAATGAGAAGTATTACATCGATATTCACCATGCTATTTTAGAAAATGATACCTATATTAATTCTAACTTTATTGGTAGTTATAAATATTGCCCAATGCAAACATATTTACACATTTTCATTAAAACTATTTCAGAACCTAACGAAAATCAATTATGGGGAAATATAATTCATGATTATCTCTCAAATATATTTAGTCAAAAAGACTTAGATTTTATCAAGGATGATAAAAATAAACTAAAAAAAGTAATTATATCTGCTTTAATAAAATCAATATATAGTAACTGGCGATTTTTTGTTGCATTAGAAAAGAATCCCAATTCAATTCTGGAGGAATTTACAGAAAATTTCTTAGAAAATGAAATAAAGTTTATTTTTCAAGAAATTAACAAATATTCTCAAGAATATGGGGCATTTGAATTCATTTGTGAAAAAATGGTATACTCGAAAAATTTTGGAATTCAAGGTCGAATTGATAGAATTGTTCAAAATAAACCTTTCACGAAATTCAAAATCATTGAGACTAAGACAGGAAAAAGCCCTCAATCATCACAAATAATTGCTTTCTATCAAAGTATGGCCTATGCTACCATTCTCCAAGAGTACTATCCTTCACGTTTAGATGAGATAATTATTGAATTTCCTCGTCTAACATTAAATGAACGACTTATATCTTATGATTTTGATGATCGAGAACTTCTAAAAGTACTGCAGATGAGAAATGAAATCTGGCAAATAATGTATGGGGTAATACCGGACAGTACCCCATTTCCTTCATGTAATAGATGTACTTCTCAAGAAATATGCGACTTTTATCTTTTTAAAGAAAATAAAGTATCAAATCATAATAAATACAATTTTAATTCAAATAAATTAGAATTATTCAATCAATTAAATGCATATTATTCTTGGTTATCAAGTTTATTAGATGATGAATTCTTTCAAAATAGGGTGCTAATAAATGAAATTCATTTAGATCCTAATATACGAGAAAAAATGGGTAATTGCATAGCAAATCTTATTATTCAAGCAGATAAATATTCATATCATAATGATAAGTCAACAGCAATATTGACTTTAATCCGAAATAATGGAGTTACAATCACCAATA
>CAYPTZ010000614.1:0-2895 GCA_964413395.1 uncultured archaeon
TCATCAAGTATTCACAATGATTAATATCTAAATGCACAATTTCACCAGAATTAGAAAATATGCTATTGACGTGTATACACATTTTTTTACAAGAAAAATCAGTTTTCAGTTCTCTCAAAATTGCAATCAAATGTTATAATGCAATAAAATAAAATAATATTATTCATTATGTATATTGGGTAATATCGAATATTTCTGTAATTATCTGAACATGGGAATTAATATGACTAATATTGATAAAAATTTAAACTTCAATACTTCAATTATCAAAAAATTATCAGTATTAGACAATCAAAGTCAAATAAACCTCTTAGATCATCAAAAAAATATAGTAACATTTACTGATTTTTCTTTTCGTTATGGAAATTCTGGTCCCTTTGTGTTAAAAAATATTAATTTAAAATTAGCTCAAGGACAGGTTATATTGCTAGGGGGGGTTAGTGGATCAGGAAAAACTACTTTATGCAATGCCATCGCAGGAAAAATACCTTTCAGTATAACAGGACAATATTCTGGAAAGATTTCCTTATTTGGAAAAGATATATGGGAACATAATCAAGATGAATTCTCAAGAAAAGTTAGTTATATGTTCCAAAATGCTGATGAGCAATTAGTTACTTTTACAGTATTTGATGAAATATCATTTGCTGCAGAGAATCTTAATATTCAAAAAAAAGAAATAATCATTCGAGTTAATCAAGTAGCAAAAGATCTAGGTATTAGTAATTTGTTAAAACGGCCTATTTTTTCCTTAAGTGGAGGAGAAAAACAAAAAGTAATTTTGGCAGCAAATTTGGTTATGAATCCAAAAATTCTTATTTTAGATGAACCCTTAGCTTTCTTAGATTCTCACAGTGTAATAAAATTTATCCAACTAATAAGGAAGTTAAGAAAAATAGATTCTGATTTATCAATTATTATAATAGAGCATAGACTTCAACCTTTTCTGAATTTAGTGAATAAAATAATAATATTAGATGAACAAGGAACTATTGCATTTGAAGGAAATCTTCAAAAATATCTTTTCTACCAATCTGAATCAGCATTATTCCATCTTAGAGATGATGCATTTATCCAAAATTTTAAACTCTCTTTGCTTAAAAATAAAAATAATCCCCTTAAAAATACATTTCAAACGATAAATGAAGAATTAATTAGAATTGAGGATATTAATTTCACTTACGAAAATCAAAATCAAAAAATTTTCTCAAATTTCTCATTAAAGATTAATAGGGGTGAATTTATTGGAATTGTAGGTGATAATGGCACAGGGAAGACTACTTTACTCTATTTAATAGCCAACGTACTTGAACCAAATTCAGGTAAAATTTTCTTTCAAAATCAAGATTATATTAACTTTGAGCTAGAAGACTTTATCCCCAAAATTGGATTTATTTTTCAAAATCCAGAAAATCAAATTTTTGAAAGTACAATTAAAGATGAAATATTATATGCTCCACGAAATTTTAGTCAATATAAGAAAAATAAAAATTTAATCTCATTGGATGAAGAGAAAATTATTAACAATTTTGCACCATTAATTGGAGAAAAGCGATATAATCTCCATGAATTCCAAAATATAAATCCATTTTGTTTAAGTTGGGGACAAAAACGACGGTTAAATTTAGCTTCCATTTTTAGCTATAATCCTGATCTAATACTTGTTGATGAACCGTTTATAGGTCAAGATGCTCAATCAATAAAGCAGATTTTTGAAATTTTACATAAATTCCATTTACAAGGAAAAACAATCATAATAATATCTCATGATCGTGAATTATTAAACTTAAATTGTTCCCGCATTATCGAACTTAATAAGAAATATACTTTTAACAATACCAAAGTTCATTCTGGTGAAAAGCAAAGAAATTATCCAAATCCTACTATCACTCATACAATAAAGAAAAAAACAAAATCTCGTAAAAAATTATCCCGAATTAATCTTTTTCTTAATAAAGAAAAGCCTATCGAAGATTCCAATTGGTTATTTAAACTTAATCCGATTTCAAAGCTTTTTTTTTTAATAAGTCTAACAATATTTTTATTTTGCCAAAAAAGTATCATTTTCTTATCTCTATGCTATTTTTTTATATTATTGATTGCAAAACAGGGAGGAATCCCACCAAAACAACTTTTATTACAAGTTCGTTTGGTATTGATACTTACTCTGATATATATTCCTTTAAATACCTTATTTGATGCAAATAATTTAGCCTCAGATCAAATTTTATTTTATCTATTTACTGACAATCTTCCTGTTCGTCGTTTGGCTTTATATTATTCTTTAAGAACTGGTTTTCTAATTGTTATTTTTATGTCTACAGTAATGATTTTTTTGAATACTACATCTCCAAAGGATCTAGTTTATGCGTTAATTGAAATTGGAATACCATATCGGTATGCATTCTCTTTCATGATTGGCTTAAGATATATTCCCTTAATAGAGCAAGAATCTAACACCATAGAAATTGCACAAACCTTAAGAGGCTCACATATAAAAAAAGGAAATTCATTTAAAAAAATTTTTTATCATATTTTACACAGAATCAGCACACTTCTAATTTCTATTATTCGTAAAGCTAAAACAACTGCATCCACAATTGAATCACGTGGTTTTGGATTAAATAGAAAAAGAACAAATGTACATCATGTCGGATGGTCTTCCTACGACGGGGTAACTTTATTTATTCTATTATCAATTATTTTACTAAACATTTTACTTTTGACTAATGTTTTTAGATTTAATTTGCATTTTCCATCCCTTTTCACAATTTTTCAGAACCTTTCTTAAAAATAGGATGAAGTATTAATAATATTTTTTAAATAGATTTCTATTTTCTTATGAGGTTCTATCAAGATTAATATATTTTATAATTTTGGGATTTTTGTGAAGAT
>CAYPTZ010000615.1:0-2894 GCA_964413395.1 uncultured archaeon
GTATCTAATCACAACAGAAACGGAATTGTTGTTATCTATCTTGCACAAAACTATCAATAACCAAGATCTTCAAAAACATCCAATTCGCCCTCAATCTCCCCTTTCAAAAAGTTTTATTTTCACTGGGGCAGAACAAGAGCCTTCCCTTTACAATGAATTAAAAAAAGAAATCATTTCCGCAAATCAAATAGATATTTTAATGTCATTCATTCGTTGGAGCGGTGTAAGGATGCTTATGAAGGAGTTAGAACAATTTACAAAAAATCCAAACCATAGATTAAGAATTATCACAACCACATATATCGGAGCCACAGAAGTTAAAGCAATTGATTATTTGGCCCAACTTCCTAACACATCTATTAAAATATCCTACAATACTCAACGTACAAGGTTACATGCAAAAGCCTAATATTTTCTGAGAAACACAGGATTTAGCACGGCTTATGTTGGTTCATCCAATTTATCGAAAGTTGCGATTTCCAGTGGATTAGAATGGAATATTAAAATTGCTGAGTATGAATCAAAGGATTTATTAGATAAAATTCAAGGAACTTTCGAATCCTATTGGAATGATAACGAATTTATTTCATATGATCCCAAAAATAACCGCATTCAATTATTGGAGGCATTACAAGATGAGAATAGACCATTAAAGAATTATGAAGAAACGGTCTATTTTCAATTTTCAATAAAACCCTTCGCTTTTCAACAAGAAATTTTAGATCAATTATTTTCGGAACGAATATTACATAACCACTATAAAAATTTAGTCGTGGCTGCTACAGGAACGGGGAAAACAGTAATTTCTGCATTTGATTATAAACGCTTCTGTGAAGAAAATCCTAATTCCCCAAATCGCTTATTATTCGTGGCACATCGAGAAGAGATTCTTAAACAAAGTCTCGCCTGTTTTCGAGGCGTGCTTCATTCAGAAAATTTTGGTGAATTATGGGTGGGTGATCATAGACCAAAATCAGAAGAATTAAATCATCTCTTCATCTCTATTCAGACTTTTAATGCAAAAACCTTTCAAGATTTGGTGTCGTCAACGTATTATGATTTCATAATTGTAGATGAATTTCATCATTCAGCAGCACCTTCTTATCAATTTTTATTAACTTATTTTACCCCTCATATTCTTTTAGGGTTAACGGCCACCCCTGAGCGTTTAGATGGGAAAGATATTGTTGATTTATATTTTGATGGGAGAATTGCAGCCGAAATTCGTTTGCCTGAAGCCATTAATCGAAAATTACTGTCTCCTTTTCATTATTTTGGAATTACTGATGCCGATAATGCAAGTTTAAACCAAATTCAATGGAAGAAGGGAGGTTATAGTACTGAAGATTTAGATGCCATATATCTTGATAATGAATATAGAGTTCAGCTTATTCTGGATTCACTCGATAAATATTTATCAAATATTGAAGAGGTCATTGGGTTAGGTTTTTGTTGTTCTATTAAACATGCTCAGTATATGGCCGAAAAATTTTCTCAAGCGGGTATTTCCTCAATGGCGTTAACTAGCAAAACACCAAAAGAGGAAAGGCAAAACGCAAAAAAACTTTTAATTAGCAAGCAAATCCATTTTATCTTTATTGTTGATCTATATAATGAAGGAGTGGATATTCCTGAAGTAAACACAATCTTATTCCTTCGGCCTACCGAAAGTTTAACTGTTTTCCTTCAACAATTTGGCCGTGGATTGCGCATTTCAAAAGATAAGGAACAATTAACGGTTTTAGATTATATTGGTCATGCGCATAAAAAATATAATTTTGAATATAAATTTCGAGCATTATTGACACAAAAAGAACGATCTCTTGAAAGTGAAATTGAAGATTTATTCCCTCATGTTCCCAAAGGCTGTTTAATTGAATTAGAACGTGTTGCACAACATCATATTTTAGAGAATTTAAAGACCAATATTACCAATAAACGAAATATTATTCGGAAAATTAAACATTTCACAGTTGATACTGGAAAAAATTTGACATTATCCAATTTTATTTCCTACTATGGATTATCTCTTCAAGAAATCTATAAATATGGATCATGGACTCGGTTATGTGTGATTGCAGGAGTTCATGATGATTTTGAACACAATAATGAAGATATTTTAGTCAAGGGTATTTTACGATTGATTAAAATTAATTCAAGAAGGTTTTTGGATTTCATTCGAAATACCTTATCAAATCTTAATAATTTTTCATTTGCTAAGCAAAATCAAGAAGAAAAATTAATGTTAGCTATGTTTTATTATACCCTTTGGTTTAAACCACTTGCTGATTATTCTTTTTCACGTATTGAAGATAGTTTTAATCAGCTTCGGCAGAATCCTATCTTATTATCTGAAATGATCGAAATCATTGACATTTGCTTTGAGAATATTCATTTTGTTGATCATAAAATCTCATTAGGTTTTCCTTGTCCTTTAGATCTTCACTGTGCCTATTCTACGGATCAAGTATTAGCCGCCATGGAATACTATACAGTAGATAAAAAACCTTCATTTCGGGAAGGGGTCAAATTTTTAAAAGAAAAAAACCTCAATTTGCTCTTTGTAACGTTAAATAAATCTGAAAAAGAATTTTCTCCATCCACGATGTATCATGATTATTCTATTAGTGATGTTTTATTTCATTGGCAATCGAAAAGTACAACTTCTATCAAATCAAATACGGGGCAACGCTATATTCATGAAGATCATTTAATTCTTTTATTCGTGCGAAAATCTAGAAAGGAACAAGGATTTACTTCTCCCTATGTTTTCTTAGGGCCTGTGGAGTATGTGAAACATGAAGGAAGTAAACCAATAAATATCACTTGGCGATTAAAAACCCCTATGCCTCCTTTTCTTCAGAAAGGATCAAATAAATTTATGATTTCTTAAA
>CAYPTZ010000616.1:0-2893 GCA_964413395.1 uncultured archaeon
ACTTGATGAGTAAGAAACACTATGTGTTTAAAACTAGACTTCTCCCTATGAATAAAGTTGTTTGTGTTAAATTATTTAATGAATCTATTCCAAATAGTAGTCAACATTGGAAGAATGAAATTCATAATATTAAGGTTCTTTCCCAACTATCTTCTATATTTAATTTTGCTAAAATCCTTTTTTCAACATGCAATGTTATTATCTTTGAATATCTTGAAGGAATTAACATGTTTGAGTTACTTTTTACAAAAGCAATTACTCAGGAAAATCTGTATTCTATTGCAGAGAAATTCACTATACTTCATAATCATGGATTTATTTATGGAGATGCAAGGCTTCGCAATTTGATGTTAGTAGATAATTCAAAAATTTATTTTGTAGATATGGAAGATATGGAAAAAGGGGATTTTATGGATGATCTGGGGGAAATTTTATGTTCATTCATAGATTTCACTCCTGGAATATTTCAATTAACAATTGATCATTATTTCATAAACACTATGATAATGTTTCTTAAGTGCTACTTGTCTTTTTCTCCAATATGCTTACTTAATTCTCCTAATTCTAATGATTATAAATCTAATCTATTTTGGGTTCAAAAAATTATTTCCTATCTAAAAAAGATTGCTAAAAGAAGATCTTTAACTATATCTGAAATTAATTGGTTAAAAATTGAAAATATCTTGATAGAATCTATCAAAAAAATATTATAACTTTAGAACAGCGGCTTAATAAAAATATTATACTACAATATCCCTGTGTTTTTAATACGATTTACGATAAAATATCCCAATATTCCTGCAATTATAATACCAGAAAGAAATCCAAACATTATCGCCATGACGAATAAAGACCAATGGAGAATATATATTTTTCCTGTCATGATCCAAAAAAGAGGAACTTGACTAACATTTCCAATTCCTGCTGATAATCCCCATCCCAATTTTGTTTTTGATTCTCCCAATAGTTGCATTAAATAAAAGCCTAGAAAAAGAAATAATCCTTCATAAAGGGTTATTCCTATTTCTAATATACCCCAACTAGAACCAAAGAGAAAATTCATAAATCCTTGAATTGAAGCAGTAACAAAAATTATTCGCTTTTTAGTAGTCAATCCATAAGCAATGGTCATCCATAAGAGGTGATGACCTGATATTAATTGAGTTCCTCCTACAAATGGATACCATGTTTTTACTAATAAACTAAAAGGAACAAGTCCTGAAATAAATCCTCCCATAACACCCAAGATAGATGCTATAAGTAAATCTTGAGTTGTGAAATAATAATGAGATTTCTTTCCTTTTTTTGCCGCTGCAATGGCTCCAGTATCTATTAAATCGAATTCTTTGAGTTGTCCATCTAAGGTTGGATGTGTATTTTCATCATTTGATTTATAATCATCTTCATTGATATCCATTTCTAAATCTCCTTATTATATTACTATTATTGAATCTAAATACTTTACATTGTAAAGTGAATTATATACAAAATCTTGTTGGTGATCCTCAAATATTTTTATTATTTCTTCATTATCCATAATACTTGGGAAATCCACTGCAGCCATTAACGGGCCATCTCCTCCGTCTTCTTTAGTTTCAATTAATTGGCCATCAATATGAGTAACTAATATGACCATTTCAGGAAAGTCACGTATGATGCTTATAGGTAATTCTATACTTTTATATCCGTCCGAAGCTTCGAAACGAATTAAATTTGCATCATCTGTCAGAAAATTTGGTTGATTTAACATATCCCAAAGAACAACCCCAGATAATGTTTTGTTATATCTGGTCCCAAAACTGTTAAAGAATTGAAATTCCCGATTTTCTACACGTGAGAAACTATCATTTAACATATATGAAATTCCTACAAACATTTCATAATTCACATTTCCAGAAATATAAACACACCAAGAATCATCACAATCTTCAAATTTTTCTCTAATTGCTTGATATTCCATCCAATTATATATAAATAGAGATCCTAATATAATGAAAAAAATTATTGATGCTCCAAAAATGGTCATATTTCGCTTGGATTGGTTCAATACAAATTTCTCCGTTTGCTATATAATTTTAGTAATAATAGTCCACTTGAAATTAAGCTTATTGTTCCCATATAATAAATCTGATATCCGCCAATCTTTGAGTTCGTTATTGCATTAAAATTTGGATCAGTAGCGTTATTAAAATCTAATTCATATGTCCAAGATATTGCATGCTCTATAGATCCCATTCCATCTCCGACACCTGTAGAAAATCTTGTAGTTGAATTTAATTGAAATTGAGTATCTACATCAATTTCATTGGTTAATAATGGGCGCATCAATTCAATTTGATAATAACCACTCCCATCATTCCTAATTCCAGATGTGTAATATGCAATAGGATCTCGATTTTCCTCACTATCGATCCAATCTTCATTATCATAACATTCATCCGCTAAATTAAAACTTGATCCATTTGCTTGTGCCAATCTTAACCATTTCCAACAATCAACTCGTGCACCTTCTTCATTGGTTCTCATTGCATTATCTTCTAAAAACATATTAACTGTAAAATTTGTACAATTCATATTCCAACAAATATAAAATTGATCTAATCGATCTACTGGAGTGCTATCATTCCAATGTGCCAATATATACAGGTTTTTATCATCATAAATGTATTTAATTTGCATATATGATTTAAAACGTACAGTGCTATCATTACGATTCACCATAGGGATTGTATAATCGTACACATCAGTTCGATT
Organism: uncultured archaeon; assembly: GCA_964413395.1. Taxonomy (GTDB): domain Archaea; phylum Asgardarchaeota; class Lokiarchaeia; order Sigyniarchaeales; family Promethearchaeaceae; genus Lokiarchaeum. Next base: position 2,755 of record CAYPTZ010000616.1, read on the forward strand.
CCATGACTCTGTTTGATCTTCAATTCCATCTAAAATTATATTTGGATTATTAATATATCTTCCATAATGAAGTGTTATTCCATGGTAAGAACTGCAATCTCCAAAACCCCAATCGCATTTAACTGTTACTTGATATGAG
>CAYPTZ010000617.1:0-2891 GCA_964413395.1 uncultured archaeon
ATGTTATTATTATAGCAGACTTTCTATGTGTCCAGCTAATCGGGTACAGGTCACTACTCTGCTTGCTACAATTGGTTTTCTAGCAACCATTGCTTCTAAAACTTTTAACGGAATCGCAGTTTCAGTTGCAATATTGCTTGGTCTAGGAATCACAATAATGTCCATTATATTTAAATAAATAGGGCCCTCTTCCGGTAAAACAGATCCTGTTAAGATTATTTTCTTTTCTAAATTATAGGTTTTAATAATATTTTGAATTTTTGTTTTCTCAGGTCCATCTCCTACTATTAATAATTTTGTATTTTTAAAATTATCTACTATTTTCGGAAATATATTTACTAGAGTAACCACTCCCTGCCAATCATATAATGTCCCCATATAGCCTATGATATTACAATTATTAAGTTTCAACTTACGCTTTATATTCAATAATTTATCTTTAGATATTTTTTGTTTATTTATTTTTATGCCATTATAAACTACTTCAACCTTATTCTCAGATACGTGATATTTTTCTCTAACATATTTCTTCATTCTTTTCGAAAGCACAATAATACAATTAACACGATGACAAAGATAATAATATAATAAGTTTTTTATCATTTTATATTCACTTGGAGCATGAATTTCATAAATTAAAGGAAGATGAGAAAAAGTTGTTAAAACTAAATAAGCAAATCTAAAATTGTGAACATGTATAAGATCAATTTTATATAATCTACAAAGTTTTTTAGTAGCTAACCATAAATTATGAACAGAAGAAACTCTATGCACATATACACCATTAATAATTTCAAAATCCTTCAAATCATTTTTATATATTTTTTCTCCCGAAAGTTCTCTTTTTGGTACTAATACATGGAGTTCGCATTCTTTTGAAATTGGTTCTATCAAAGATTTTAGTCTTAATGAAGCCCCTCCAATATACGGTAAATACCTATAAGCTACATGCAAGATTTTTATTTTTGTAATATTTTTATTGCTATTTTTCATTTTAATAACTTATATTTTCCCTTTTAGTCGTATAATATTTTATTCAGATAAAAGTAAATACTCAATGGGCCAAGCAAGTAACCTTAAAAAAGCCTTTAAAAGAAGCTAAATTCTTATTAGCCCCTCTCTATATTTTTTCCTTATTGATGTTTTATATATCTTCTGAATTATTTGTTTAAATCGATATATCTATATAATATTCTTGATTTAAAAAAATATTTCTCTAATACATATTCTTTTTATTATAAAACCGCTTAACCATTATCACCTTCAAAGAAGATGGTTTTTTAAGTTAAAATAAATTTTATTTATATATAATATTTTTATTTTGTCATATCGCTTTAGATAATATTCAAAACCGGAGCCATAGTCTTTCTGCAAATCGATATTTTTTAAATGAATTGTAGTTCAGAAAATGTTATATTTAAACATATCAAAAAATGATAACTTATTAAAATAGTTAATAATATATATCCCCCAGATTTTATCAAGATCAACTGAGATAAATTCTCCTCAAAGTCAATATATTTACAGTTAATTTCTTTTTAACAGATTTTTTCTTGTTTATATAATTTTTGGTTTGAATATACTTTCTTAGTTTTATTATTTTCACTATTTAACAATCAACATAAAATGTTTTAAAAAGTAATCAATCTCTTAAAAGGTCTAATTAAAAAAATTCTCTTGTAAATTTTAAAGTCAAATTTTTTCAAATTACTTATTGCTTTATAATTATTTCTATATATTGCGATATATATATTTTTAATTCCTTTATTAATACAATAATTAATTCTTTCTTGCATTAATCTTTGATGTAACCCTTGGCTTCTACATTCTGAAACACAATCACCATCAAAAAAATATGCATCATTGTTTTTAAGTATAAATTTATAATGCATTCCTGTATCTATTTCATTATCAAAAGAAATCCAACATAAATATGCTAATTTATTTTTTAATTTATCAATAACGGCAATTCCAATATATTTCTTTTGATCTTTTAATCTTGGCTTGATATTTTTTTCAAAATGACCTTTTGACCTATTTTTATCTGAATATTCTTTTAATAAATCAGTATCTCCATTTGAAACTATTTTAATAATATATTTATTATCAATGCCTCTAAAATTATTAATTTTAACCGGATTTGATAGTCTATAGAAATTTTCTCCAATTATTAATATATTCTTAATTTTAATGTAAATTTCTCTAAAACTCTCTGTTAATGCACCACTTCTCCTTAAAATTATATATAATAACCAAATATAAAGAAAAAGAATAAATATCTTAAAAAATATTGCAACAATATTTATACATAATTCATTTATTAATAAAGATAAAAAATATACAATAAAACCTGCGCTAAAAATAGATATAATAATATTATACGAAATCTTCAAAGGAAAGTATTTATTTATATTCAAATTATAAAGTAAAAATATTAGAAAAAAAGAAAGAAAAGTTGCAATTGCTGCCCCCATTAAACCAAACCATTTTATAAAAAAATAGTTTAAAATAATGTTTGTAATGGCACCATAAGCAAAATATTTGGGGAGTAATTTTGTTTTTTCAGCAATATGGTAACCAACAGCCATTAATGAATTACTGCCATACATAATATAAGAAAGCCCCGCTACAAAAATAATTTTTGTTCCTTCTAAATATCCTTCTTTAGCAAATAAAGAAAGAAGGTCTTTTGTAAAAAATGATAAAAAAATAACAAGAATAAAACCAGCAGCGAAAAATAGCTGTAACATCTGGTTTATCTTTTTTTTAATAAAATCTTTGTCTTTTATTCTACTAAAAATAAACGGCGTCCATGCTTGTTTTATTGGAACAACTAACAATGGACTGCCCCCGCTAATATAGACACATAAAAGTGTACTTTTTCTTTGATT
>CAYPTZ010000618.1:0-1453 GCA_964413395.1 uncultured archaeon
TTTTTATACTCTCAAAAAATGTATGATGTTTGATATCAAATAACATTCTTCTCCCATCATTAAATATTCCTAAAATATCAATAGTGTAAGGTTTTCCCTTGCCACTTTTATTGGGTATTTGAACTGGTTGGGATTCGATGAGGTAACAATTGGGATCATGAACAAGTAAGTTGATAATTGTGGCTTCACCCAAACTTTCATATTCCACAAATCCATCCTTTTTGTTTTTCTTGGTTGGAATTTTTCCCCTTTCTGTGTATTGAGTGTATCCTATTCTTCTCTTTTTCGTGGAACTTTTCTTATTCATAAAGAAGGGGAGTAATTTAATGAATATATAAGTAGAGAGTGTGATCTATTACTTGATCTTTTTATCATTATTTATTCATAAAAAAGAACTATTTCTCATTAATTCTGAAAGTTTATCTCATTATTTATGATCAAGAAAAAAAACAAATACCTAAAAATGCAATTTTCGTAGATAAAAATAAGTTTGATTTATTTATAATTCTCATTGGTTACAACATTTTTTTTACCTTTTTGTAACTAAGATGAAATAATTAGAATTACGAAAAAATAATTAGAAAAATAATTCATTATCCTTTTTTTTATTTTAAGAAAATCAATCTTTTAGTTATATTTTTTATTTTTAGAAGTAATATATCATATATTCATAAAGAATAAGCAGAATACTTTCAATAATTCTTTCAAATTTATGAAAAATGTGGTTTTCTAATATATATGAAAAATAAATTAGAAAACGATATTTCTACGAAAAAATAATTAGAAAAAGATAAATCAATATTAACTAGGTTTTTTGGAAAAATGAGTGAAAATAATAAAAAAAATAAATTTAATTCACACAAATTTTCACAATTTAATCTAAATCCACGAAATAATCTATATTCATTCGTTCCATTACCTCAATCGGATGAATTATTATCTTCATGGATATATCGACTAGCTTTAGCTAATTTTTATTCCTTTTCGAAATTTTTTAAAAATCTTAAATATGAATCTAATGATTCTATTAATAGAAATAACAAAATTGAACAAACTAATTTTAATGACCTAGATCGGAATATCTCTAATAAATTAATAAACATATTATCTGAAAAAACTGATTTAGCATTTAATGAAATATCCAAATTATCAATAAAGGAATGGAAAACTCACTTTCCTGTTGAATTTTTTAACAAACTCAATCCAGGTGTATCTGGAGGCATATATTATTGTTCTTTATGTCTTAAAGAAGATAAGATCCCTTATTTTCGAAAATCTTGGAAATTAAGGTTTATACCTTATTGTTTAAAACACAAAATAAAATTATGTGCCAAATGTCCAAATCCAAAATGTAAAAAACCAGTATTTTTTCCCAATTTTAAATATGGGCATAAATTAAATGAATGTGGTTATTGTGGTTATAGTCTAAGTAAAATTAAAAATAAACTCGAAA
>CAYPTZ010000618.1:1463-2889 GCA_964413395.1 uncultured archaeon
AGTGTTAATAAAAAAGAATTTAATATGGTTAAAATTTTTATAGAAATTCTTAATTCTAATAAATGGAAGTCAAATAATGGTGAGATTTTTACATCTTTAGAATTTTTTAATTCTTTATTTGACATAATGAAATTTATTGCTATTAATAATAAAAATAAAGAATTAAATCATCATGTTAATATAAATAAAGTTCAAGGTATTTTAGAAGATATTCCAATGGTCTTAGAGAGTACTATTTCAATTTTACAAATTGATGAATGTTTTTCACTTATTTTACCCGTTGCTTATGAATATTTAGGTGAATATCCAAAGACAATAATGGTTTTATGTCTTATGAATCCAAAATCTTTTTCGCAAATCATTAGAAAAAAAGAATCTAATATATTATCTTCTTATGCAATAGGAAAAGATTTATTTATTCATTCTGGAATAATAAAAAAAAATATTATTATACTGATAAGAGAAGGAAAAGTAATATCTTATGAAAAAATTGCAAATAGAATGTATAAAAGAAATGCTTTTAATCATAAAATAAGACAAGAATTACTAATTTATATCGAACCAATAATTCAAAAACGTAAAAATAAATTTATACAAAAAGTAAACTCAATAATAAAAAATTTATCTTTTTACCATAATATCTATATCATTATTGACGATTATTGTAATATGGATAAAAAAAATCATGTAAAACAATTGATAAAAGAGATAATGGATGATTTTCGTGAAAAAATAGGGACATTTGAAAAAAATATAAAAAACTTAAAGCAAATCGATTTAATTAAAGAGAAATATTCCAAAAAAGAAGTGAATTTAAAAATATACCATTTTTGCACTTTAATTTTTAATAATAAAGTCCCAGGTGTGAGATTTTATGACGCTTCAAAATTCAGAAATCTATTTCCCTTATTGAATGAAAAAAAGAAATTGTTTAATGAGAATACTATTCAAAAACCAAAATTTATCTTTAAATTCAGAGAGAAAAAACTAAGTGTTTAAGTTTTGTTCAATCAAATTTGATCTTTAATAATTTTTAATTTATTTTTCCTTTTCATTAGCTTTTTTGTATATGGACAATATTTCTTTTTAAGTTCAATTACTAGTTCTATTGGAATTTTTAATATTTTTGCTATAATACTATTTTTTACATTTTTCCAATTTTTTCCAAGTTTTTCCATTTTTAATCTATATTGGGAAAATTTAATTTCACTTGTTTGAACCAAATTTGAATGATCTTTTAAATCTAGTTTTTGATTAGCATTTATTTTAGCAATTTGAGCGGATTTTGCTTGCAAAATAATGCTTTTTAATTCTGGTTTATTTCGAAAATATGATCTATTGCAATTTAATTGTCTACAAATTGCATTAATTGATATTTCAATTCCTGTTTTTTGTATTTAAAACACGTCTCTTTAAATGGGGCTCG
>CAYPTZ010000619.1:0-2886 GCA_964413395.1 uncultured archaeon
TCCTCTTTGAAATCTATTTTTTATTTTTTAGGTTATAAACAATTAAAAAAGACAATTTTGCATATAAAGGCAAAACACTGATAAAAATTCCTATTAAGTATCAGTCAGTTAAAACCAATTCCAAGCCATCTATGATGTAAAATTAAAGTAAATAAGGAAAAAGAAAAATTTGTGATTGTCCACTTGTCTATACCGACTTTTTCATTTAAGTACTAAATCTAATATGATTTTTTTTAAAAAATGAACCAATTCTTCATCCGTAGGAAAAATTGGACGGATAAATAAATGACGATGAATAAAAGATTCAAGAGTATTAAAAATTAAAAGCATATTTGTAAGAAAAACATTTTCAGGAATTCGCTTAAGATATTCATTAGAATTTTGAATTGTCTTAGATACTTTTTGCATCATGAGGGAAGTATGCTTGTTATAATTCGTTTGAAATTCTTTGTTTGATAATATCGCTTGATTAATGGCAATATGATACGAAATTTCGTTATAATGGGAATGGAGGTGTTGATATATCATTCTTTCAAGAATAATATCTAAATTGGCATTATCCATTTGCGCAAATCCACTAAAATCGGTAATATCATAGAATTTTTCTTCAAGTAAAAATTGTAATATTGAAATTTTACCATTTGGAAAATACCGATAAATTGTTCCTACACTAATATGGGTTCTATTTGCAATATCAAGCATTTTTATATGAGTAAATCCCATTTCATTAATGAGATCTAGAAATTGATGCACAATTTCTTCAATTTTTTCTTCTTTATTACGAACAAATTTTTTTTGTTTTGGCATTCTAATAAATAAATGAATGGCATTCATTTGATTTAAATATAATTGAATCATATTCATATATAATAAATGAATCGTATTCATATATAATAAATGAATCGTATTCATTTATGAAAAAGTGAACATATCTATGAATTACAAAACAAATACTCATTTTACGATGTGCAAATTAACTATTCTATCCACAATTATCTTTGCTATTTGCTTTATATTAGCCATGCTTTTTTATCCTGGTGGTACGCAATTAGACACAAATATCAGAGGATATTCCTTCTTTTCAAATTTTTTTAGTGATACAGGCAGAATTACATCCTATTCAGGAGAATCCAATATAATTTCAATGATTTTTTTTGCTATAGCCTTAATATTAACGAATGTATGCTTAATTTTCTTTCACTTCGAAAATATACAGTTCTATAAACATAAGAACAAATTTAATTCTCTGAGAAATGTCGCAGGGATTTCAGGAATTATTTCTGCAATAACAGCAATATTCATCCCAATTTTTCCTGAAGATATATATCCTACCGCACATATGATCGTAACATTAACCTTCTCAAATTTATTACTGTTTATGCTGATATTCTATGCAATAATAATAAAGAAAGAAACAAATTATTCTGATGACATTTTTAGACTTATAATGATATATGTTATATTTCTAATACTATATTTGAGTCTAATTATGACTAATATTCTTGGATTTAACGAAGATATATCGCTATCTCTCAAAGCTACAGGGCAAAAAATTGCAATTATTTATGGTTTTTTTTGCATTGCATCATTAGCTTATGGTATGCAAAAACGAATTACAACATAATATAATGAATATTATCGTACGGGAAATCTTCTTCCAACTGGAACATATCCCTGCTTAACAGATAATTTTTTTTCTTATTATTAAATCCTATATTATTCTTCTTCAATAGGATATTATAGTATTATTATTTTTTTTACTCTCATTGACAAATTTTTTCCATTTTTAGTTTATGATTAAATTAAGATTAGCATTCCGATATGATACACCTTAATTAAAGGATTTTATTCATGTTATATACTTATCCACTTACCGGAATGATATTATTTCGAAAAAACTTTAAGAATTTTTAATATAGCATGATTCTTTTTTTAAATTATTAACCTAAAAATAAAAAGTGATCTTCCAAAATTATCATTTTTGAGTAAAAAATTGTATGAAATTGAGAAATGTGATCTCAAATCTTTGAATTAAAAAAGGACATATCTCTGATTTAATTATCAGCATTGGTATAAAAGTATATATTTTCTATTATAATCATAATTTTGTTAAAAAATCAACAGAATGCAAGAATATTTCATTTTTCCGAGATTGTCGATTTTTGTCTCATTATTTACTGATTTTAATTTCAATAATTCTTTTCATATTTTGATCCTAAATTCTATGATTTATTCGTGTTAATTTCGAAAACCTTAATTTTATTTTGCCATTTAGATGAATTAATTATTTTCATATTTCAAAAAGTGAATATCTCTATGAATTACCAAAAAAAGACTCATGTTGCGATGTGCAAACTAACTATTATATGCTCAATTAGTTTTGCACTTTGTTTTATTATTGCCATGCTTTTCTATCCTGGCGGAACCCAATTAGACGCAACAGTTAAAGGATATTCTTTCTTCACTAATTTTTTTAGCGATACCGGTAGAATAACCTCATACTCAGGAGAATCCAATTTAATTTCGATGGTATTTTTTGTTATTGCTTTAATATGCAGTAGCGGATGCATTTTTTTTTTCAACTTAGAAAATATATATTTCTATACCAATGAAGCTAAATTCAAAGCCTTAAGAAATATCGCAGGAATTTTAGGATTTCTTTGCACAATAGCTGCATTATTCATTCCTATTTTTCCTGAAGACATAAATCCTAGTGCCCATAAAATAGCGGCACTAACCTTTAGCATTTTATTGCTCCTAATGCTGATATTTTATGCCATAATAATAAAGATCGAAGGAAAATTTTCAACAATCATATTTATACTTAACGATATATATTTATTTTTTATCTTAATATATTTGTTTTTTTATATTTTGATTTTTTTT
>CAYPTZ010000620.1:0-2871 GCA_964413395.1 uncultured archaeon
TTATCCCCGATATCAGATATATCCTTTTAGATGCGATGAATCATGCAACCCCTTCTTTAATGTTATATTCCGCAACATTATCAGAACAAATAAAAGAATTAATTCAAGATTTTACAAATAACGAGCGTATTATGGAAATATTTGTTTCTCAAGACTCTCTTACAGTAGATAATTGTGCTCAACATTATTATAAAATTCACAAAAATAAATATTGGAGTTTTCTAAAAATATTAAAATATGAAAATCCAGATTATTCTATTATTTTTACTAAAACGAAAAGAAAATCAAAAGAAATTGCGGAAAGGCTAAAAGATGAAAAAGATCATAACTTAAATGTCGAATTTATTCATGGAGATCTTAGTCAAGCAAAACGAGAAGAAATTATTTCACAATTTCGTAAAAGAAAAATTAATTGCTTAGTAGGTACGAACGTACTTGCAAGAGGATTAGATTTTCCCAAAGTAAGTCACGTATTTAATTATGATTTACCTCTATATGCAGAAGATTATGTACACAGAATTGGAAGAACTGCACGAATAAGTGGAAAGGACAGAAATTGTGAGTCGGGAAAAGCAATATCTTTAGTTTCAAACGATCAAAAGCAATTATTATCAAAAATTGAACACTTGTTGAAAAAAAAAATTGAAGAACGAAGTGTTTCTGATTTTCAGATTGTCCAAGGAGATAGCAAACCTTTTCAAGCTAACGATAAAAAAGACAGAGGAAAATCATATAACTCAAAGAAGAAAAAAAATTCTAAAAGAAAAAGAGTACATGAACATCCTAAAAAAGAAAATAGAGAAAGAAATTTTGAAGGAAGTAATGCTGATCAAGAAAAATATGGACTTAAATCAGATAATGTAAAAAAGAAATATACTCCTAAAAGAAAACGAGTACATATTCATCCTAAAAAAGAAAATAGAGAAAGAAAATTTGAAGGAAGTAATCTTGATCAAGAAAAACATGGACTTAAATCAGATAGTGCAAAAAAAAAAAATATCTCTAAAAGAAAAAGAGTACATGATCATCCTAAAAAGGAAAATAAAGAACGAAAATTTGAAGGAAGTAATCTTGATCAAGAAAAAGAAAGATCTAAATTAGCAAATAAAAAAAGAAGTACTAACTTCAAAAAAAAAAGAGTTCACAACCATCCAAAAAAAAAAAAAGCGAGTCAAAAAATTTTCAATAAAGAATTAACCATTGTTCCTTCTCAAAGTTTTTAAAAAATTTGGTAGCTATTTGTAAAAATTCTTTTTTCTCCATTTTTTTTTTTTTCTTATTAAATACATTTTTTTTTAATCTATCGAAATATGAATAAGATTTGATCTGATTCCTATATTGCGTCATAAATATTTTAAAAATAAGAGATAATTTTACTATAGAGATTCAGAACACTTTTATCCCCAAGGAAACGAACGAAAATCGTTTATTGGGAAATTAGAATAAATATTTTAGATAAATTTATTCTCAGATTTTTTCTAGTTATACGAAAATTATGAAAAAAGGATTAAAGAAATGGCGCGGCGGGAGGGATTTTCAAATCAACTTGAAATAAGTTTGTTTCTTGAACCCTCGCGCCCCGGAGGGCACTGGATTAGCAGTCCAGCATCGTAACCACTTGATTACCACCGCTAGTTTCTTTTTTTTTTTAAACTAATTTTATAAAAAGTTCCAAATTAAAAAAAATTTTCCATTTTCAGTTGAATAGATAATAATTGTACTAATATTCTGTTTATTTTTAAAATGAAATAAATTTTTGAACTTATGAACATATTAGTCTTTATTGCATTGTAATGATTGATAAAGTTTTTAAAAATATTGGAATTGATTCGTTTGGTTTTTACGCACCAAGATTTTATCTAAAATTAGAGGATTTGGCAAAAAAACGCAATATAGATCCTAATAAATTTAAGAACGGATTATTATTACATCAAATGCGGATTCCTGAGCCAGGAGAAGATATTGTAACTATGTCTTTAAATGCTGCTCAAAATGCATTAATTAGAGGAAATATAAATCCCAAAGAAATTGATGCACTTTTTCTTGGAACTGAAACAGTTACATATTCAGTTAAATCTGTTTCAAATATATTGGCGGATTTTTTGGGTATTGCAAAAAATTCAATTACCCAAGATATTTACAATGCATGTGCTGGTGCTACTCTAGCAGTGTTAAACGCCATAGCAATGATAGAAAATGGAATAATTAACAAGGCATTAGTTATTGGAGCAGATATTAGTTCTTATGATCTCAATTCATCGGGAGAACCTACTCAAGGCGCTGGAGCCATTGCAATGATCATTTCAAAAAAGCCTAGAATTGCAGTTTTTAGTCATAATTTTGGTAGAATTTCAGGTAATGTGAATGATTTTTTTCGTTCAGTAGGAGATAAAAATGCTAAAGTATTTGGAAAATATTCTATTCAGTCATATTTAAATTTTCAAATGGATGCCTATGACGATCTAATTAAAAAAATGGGAAAGTTGAATGCAGATTTCTATGCTTTTCATGCACCTTTTTCAAAATTACCTGTAAAATTTCTACAAAAATTAATTATTGAAAGATCAGAACATTTTGTAAACTATATCTTAAACAATGAACCTAAAATCCCAAGATCTAGAATATATCACAAAATTCCTTCAATTCGTTACAGTTTGAGGCATTTTCCTTCATTGATTGCTAAAAAGCTAGTTAGTAATGGATATTCTAGGCCTGTAATAGAAAAAATCTTAAAGAAAATGAGATTATTTGATGTTCAATTTTTCCAGCACTTAAAAGTTCCCATGCAATTTGGAAATATGTACTCGGCAAGTGTGTGGGCTCAAGTAAATCATATATTGGAAAATTTTTCACAACCTAATGATGTAATTT
>CAYPTZ010000621.1:0-2871 GCA_964413395.1 uncultured archaeon
AAATCTCTAATGAAATAATATAATCTTCATAAAGGAGGAGTGATTTTTTAATTGCTTTAAATAATGCAACTCGCATAGCTCGCATTAAATCTGCTCCAGTATATCCTAGTGTTTTATAAAGTATTCCATCTCTTTTCTTTTTCTTTAAATCAATAAAAATTTCATATATTTCAGAATCCGTAAGATCTTTTCCCATTTGATTCTTTTTTGCTTGATATTTTTTAAAAATAAAATCGAATTCATGGTTAATTGAATCTTTCAATCTTGGTTCTATTGCAATGGATGCTTTTTCTAAACGTTTAATAAAGGATAAAATAATATCTTTCCTCACAAGGAAATTTGGAAATGAAAATGAAAGATGATATGTAAATCTTCTCCAAACTGCACTATCTAATTGACTTTCATGGTTAGTGGCCCCAAAAATTGCTAATGGAATAGAATCATATGATATTTTATCAATAATTTGAAGAAATGAAATTACTGCTCTTTTTATTTCTCCCACTTCATGAGCATTGGCTCGTTCCCCTGTAATTGCATCAATTTCGTCAAAGAATAGTAAAAAAGCACCATTTTCTTTAGCAAATTCAGAAGCTAAATCAAATACTCCTCGTATGTTCTTGACTGTATCACCTAATAATGGAGAAACTAATCGATCAGCTTCAACAAGACCCATAGTGATGTCATATTTTTTTGCCATTGCCCTTGTTAAAGCTGTTTTTCCTGTTCCTGGAGGGCCATATAGCAACATTGTAAAATTAGGTGTAATTTTTGCCTTTTTTAATTGAAGTGCAATTTCTACATATTTTTTAAGGGATAAGAAAAAATCTGCTAACATCTCTTTTTTTTCCTCTAATCCAATTATATCTTCAATTCCCTCTTTGATATCTTTGGGAGTATATATCGTTCCAAATTTTTGAAATCTTTGTTTCATATCTTCTATTTTAAATACCATTATAATCACTTTTTTATTTATTATTTCCCTGTTTTTTATCAAGATCTAATATTTTTTCTAGTTCATTAACCAAATAATAAGTTAATTTATCAATCGATTCAATTTTTCTGCCGAGAAAATTAAATAATTCTTTTCTATATGTTGGAGAATCCCTAATTTTTGTACGATCAAGTCGTAAATATTTATCAAAACATAAAAGTTTCATCAAATAAGGAAGAATTTTTTCCTCAGTTTTCATATCAAGAAATAAATTATAAAATATGTTATCATCAGATAAAGATGCATGTAGAACTGAATTATAAATAATAAATGCAAAATTCATTGCGATCCAATTGACTAATTCTTTTGATAGAAAACCTCTCCTAAAAGATGCCTTTGCAAGATATAGTAAAATCAATGTTTCATTACTAAATTGTGGGATCCAGCGTATTTTTCCGTCTGAATCTTGTTGAGATGATAGAAATTTATGTGGTTTCATCAAATCAATGAATTTTTCAGTTGGACCAATAAAAATACCCATGTTCAGTGATAATTCTATTCGTTGACAAATTCTTTTTATCGCTTCTTCTTCCGAGTTTGCAATTTGATCAATATAGGCATCAAACACATCAGAAACCATTATTGTTGGGATAACATTTTCAGGATTATCTTCCATATCCATAAAATTTGGATCTAGATTAAAAAGTGATGTAATATTGTTAATTAATTGATAAGTTTTAGGACTTAAGCCAGGAACTTCCATTTCCCCGATTTTTTCTCTATAGAATGTTGCAGGTTGTATTAAATATCGTTGAGCTTCATACCATTCTGAAGAATTTTCAATTAGTTGATTATAGATGTCATCTACTTTCTTCCCTTGAGGAAAAAGAATTTCTATTAATATATTTGCCAATTTACCCATAATTGAGTCATTTTGATGATTATAATCGTCTTCTGCTAAATTTAGTAAAATATCAAAAGTTTGTATGGCTTCATCAATAAAGTCAATTATAAAATCTCTAACATCCAAGATGGATAAATCGGGATCTTCTTTGATTTCGTTGATATAATTGATAATATGAGTGAATATCTCATTTCGAAAGAATGCATTGAATTCTGAAAGGGATTTAACTTTTTTAACCGATCTTTTTGATTCTTCTTCTAAGATGTCTAATAGTATTTCTGTATTTTCTAATTGATTGTGTTCTAAGTCCAAAATAGTTCTTTTTGCTTCATATAACAATGGTTGTATTATTGAAATATATGTTTTATAATAAGCTACAATATCTTCCCAACGTTCTCGTGCCATTTATTCTAGATCTCCCATTTATTCTTCAATATTTGAATCTCCAGTAATTGTAATTTCTTGAAATATTGAACTTATTTCGACAAAAATTGGAATTTCAACTCTACATAAGTTCCCCAATACCCATTTATTAATATCTTTGATTAAAAATCTTGTTTGTAAATGTAATCTCTTTTGAGCATCACTTTTTTCTATTTTTCCATGCCATTTCGAAGCACCCAATCGAAATGCGACAATTTCAATTGTTGCAGGTAATAATTCTGCAAGAACATTTTTCATCATCCAACTTTTTGGAATTACACTCATCATTTCTGAATTATATCCAGGATCATTAAGAATAGGATTATTTTCTGGCAATTTCACTTTAGGCATAAAACTTAAAATAAGAATTAAAGCAAATATGGCACATATTCCATTTATTTTATAGGAGTCTAAAGTAGTTCTATCTATGGAAAATCGTGATAAGAATAATGCAGTAAAAACATTCTTATCAAATTCTTCATTAACCATTGTTTCTCCTTTTTCTGTCCTTATTACATAAGTCCCTTCTAATAAGTTTAAAATATCTTTAGGAAAAGTGTAAAATTTAACAATTTTTTCTGAAAATATTATTTATATAATTCTCCACATCTGA
>CAYPTZ010000622.1:0-2870 GCA_964413395.1 uncultured archaeon
GAGAAGCCAGGGTAATTTCCTTAATAGAAAATATCCAAAGAGAGGATCTTAACGACATTGACCGCGCAGCTGCATTAAGAGAGTTGAAGGTGAACCTGGGTTCACCATGGGAAGAAATAGCAAAGCGGCTAGGTTTAACCAAACGCAGAGTTTTAGACCTGGTAGGACTTTTAGATCTTCCAGAAGAAGTTAAAGAGGAAATCAGACATAAAAAGCTAACAGAAAAACACGGCCGGGCCCTAAGACAATTGTTAAAGGAAGCAGATATATTAAGAGAGGTTTTTGAATTCTTTAAAGAGAACAAGCTTACTGGAGACCAATCTTTAGAGCTGGTCAAGACGGTAAAAAGTGAACCCAGGTTCACCGTAGAAGATTCTTATAAATCTCTGCAAAAATTAAAATTCTCTAAAAAGAAAGCTAGCAAAGAACCCTTAAAAAAAATAGAAGCTGTAAGCATTCAATTGGATAAGATACTATCTAAAATAGTTTTAAAGAAATTGTCTAAAACAAAAAAAGAATCTATGAGGGTAATACTGTTAGCAGTAAAAGAAAAAATAAATAAAGTTTTAGAAGGTCTATAATAATGAATAAAGCTATAATGAACAAAGATTTTATTGATGAAATAAAAAATAACCCAGAGAGACTCTCGGTTTTTATGAACGGACAAAGAGAGAAAAACATAATTTATGTATTAAATAAAATTGGTAGAGTCGAAAATGGACACATTAAAGACCCCCTTATCGCGCTATTAGATAAAGAAAACGAGAAAATTAGGGAACTTGCAATAAAAAACTTAGCGAAGCTAGAGAAGTCTTCCCTTCTTAATATATTTTTAGAAATTGCAAAAAAAGACAAGAGCACACAGGTAAGAAGAGAGGCTACCTCAGCAATAGGAAGAATGCGAAAAAAAGAAATAATTCCTGCTTTAATATATCTTTTAGAAGATCGAGATCCTAAAATAGTATTACAAGCAATAAGAGGATTGATTTATTTTAAAAAAGAAGAAATAGTTAGTAAAGAACTTAAAAAGCTTATGAAGCACCCTAACGAGATTGTAAGAGAAATTATAAATGAAGAATTAAATGGAGATAATCACCAGAAGAAGAAAGTGAAACAAACGGAGGCTCCTGATTATATTAAAAATGTTGTTGTGAAAGGCGATGTAATAAAAATATTAAAAAACGTACCAAAGGAGTCAATACATCTCACTTTTACATCACCACCATACTACAATGCTAGAGACTACTCAATATACCAGAGTTATAAAGAATACCTAAACTTTTTAAAAAAGGTTTTTAAGGAAGTTTATAGGGTTACAAAAGAAGGAAGATTCTTTATTTTAAATACATCTCCAATAATAATACCAAGAGTAAGCAGAAAACATTCCAGCAAAAGATATCCTATTCCCTACGATATCCATCCTTTATTAGTAAAAATGGGTTGGGAATTTATAGATGATATTGTTTGGGTAAAACCTGAACCCAGTGTAAAGAATAGAAATGCTGGATTCCTTCAACACAGGAAGCCGTTAGCCTACAAACCAAATACCATTACTGAAATGCTTATGGTATATAGAAAAAAAACGACCAAACTAATAGACTGGAATATAAAACAATATAGCAATAATCTTATTGAAGAAAGTAAGGTTAAAGGAAAATATGAGACAACTAATATATGGAACATAGACCCTACATTTGATAAGGTCCATACAGCTGTTTTTCCTCTTAAACTATGTAGTCGAGTAATAGAATACTACTCTTTTATAGGAGATGTAGTCTTTGATCCTTTCGCAGGAAGTGGAACTTTAGGAAAAGCGGCAATCAAACAAAAAAGGCATTTTTTCTTGACAGAAATAAAAGAAAGTTTTGCAAAGAGAATAAAAGAAGAGATAGATAAGAATATCAATATTTTTTCAGCTAAGACTAAAAGACCTCAATATTTTAACCTAGCTTCATTTTTAAAAAAAATAAAAGGGGAAGAATGACTTTATCAGAAGCAGTAACAAAAAAAGTGATAACAAGATTAATTAAGGGCCAGGATTATCGAATAGAAATAGTTTCTCTTATTAATGCAAGATTTATGCAATACGTCATAGATTTTTTTAAAAAAATAGTCGAAGCAAAACTTAAGAACAAAGATATTACTGGAGACTGGTATAAAAGAGAATTTTTAGATCCAAAACTTTCTTCCCAAGAAATTGCAATAAACTCAGGTCTTAATAAAAAAACAATCCATAATATGTATAACTCATCGCGTAAAGAAATTGTTATAGATGCCGCAGAAGAACACTACGACACGCTATATGAGGCGATAAAAGATTTAATAAAGACCGAAGATGGGATAGATATTACTCTAACTATAAAATTTAGGGGAGTAAGCGTTGACTTAAATGTTAGTGAAAGCCTTATTATTATAAACACCCTTGCGGTGAAGAGAGCTGAAATAAGAGGAGCTGGCTGGAGTACAGCAGGAAAGAGAGTGGAAAAACCACTGATGCTCACATTGTGTAAATTAT
The DNA here is from genome assembly GCA_964413395.1 of uncultured archaeon. Taxonomy (GTDB): domain Archaea; phylum Asgardarchaeota; class Lokiarchaeia; order Sigyniarchaeales; family Promethearchaeaceae; genus Lokiarchaeum. The sequence goes on from CAYPTZ010000622.1 coordinate 2,516, forward strand.
TTGGGTTAACAGATAAATATTACAAGGTAAAGACAGATAATCATGAGGTAGGAGAAAATTTTGATTTTGAAAGGGAAATAGATTTTTATCTTTGTAACCCCGAAAAGAAGGATGAATATAAGTGCGAAGTAAAACTTATGGGAAGAGGTAACCCTGAAAGTGCTGATGCTGTAATAGCAAGATCAAGTAGGGTTTTAGTTGCTGATAAACTGTCTGTTTTAAACAAAAAACAGTTGGACAGTTTAAAAGTAGAGTGGATCGAACTTAGAAACAAAGACGGTTTTACTAGATTTGGAACGGCGCTTAAAAATTTAGGTCTGCCTTATAAAAAGTTTTCCGGAGACCTGGATAAAGA
>CAYPTZ010000623.1:0-2859 GCA_964413395.1 uncultured archaeon
GAGAAAGTAGATTTCACTAATTCGAATTTAAATCATTGTATAATGACTGATTCTTTTCTAGATGGGGCTGTTTTTGATAATGCTAATTTGATTGGAGTTGATTTTTCCCGGTGCAAACTTAGAAATTCCAGTTTTAAAAATGCGAATTTAAAATATGCTGATTTTGAAAATTGTGATTTAACTAATTCCGATTTTACTGGGGCAAAATTACAGAATTCAAGATTTCCTGGCGCAAAATTAATTAATATTAAAAGGTAGAACAGGGAGACCTAATTTCCCCTTGTGTTTAAAGTAAATTTAAAAAAATAAATATGGATTCTACTTGCCTTCGCTTCGAGCAACAATTAACTTAGTTAATTCTGTAAAAGATTCGTCAACATTTGTTCCATCTTTTGCACTAGTTTCTATATAGATCGAGTCTTCATCTTCGGCATATTCCTTACATTCATCTCGATCAATAACTTCTCCCACTTCTGCAATTAAATCACATTTATTTCCGATTAAAACGAAGGGAATATTTCCGGCAAATTGGCGAACTTCTGCTCTCCAATTTTTTACACTATCCCAAGTAGCGCTACGAGATAAATCAAATACAAGTAGTACTCCTGATGCCCCTTTGTAAAATGTAGTACGAATAAATGAGAATCGTTCTTGACCTCCAATATCCCAAATGCTTAATGTGGCAATTTGACCTGGAGCATATTCAACTTCTTTGGTAAGAATATCTACGCCGACAGTGAGTTTGTAGTCTCTTTCGAACTTTGATTTGATAAAACGATGGATTAATGAAGTTTTGCCAACAGCAGCTGGGCCGCAAAGCAATATCTTGAGTTTATAACTTGACATAATAGTTTTCCCTATAATATTTGTTATTAAAAATTTTTTTTTTTTATAATATAGTTATGGATGATTTTTCTTAAATAAGTTTAGGCTATAGATTTATATAAGAGTTTTTGAAACAATTATCAAACGTTGTGTGTAGTTATTTCACTATTGTATTTAGAATTTTTCTTTCATTTTTTAATATAACATTATGGAAAAATTAATATTCCATTTGAATTTGATTGAATAAATTTTCCTTCTGTTTATTTAATTTTCTAAGAAAATCCAAAAAAATTCAAGGGTAGATCAATCATCTAGATTTGCTAAAAAGAGATTTTTGAATATTCTGGCTTTTTTATCTCTTCTTAAAATTTGATGAAAAAACTATTATTTCACAGTTTTTAATTTTAATCTAAAAAAAGAAAAAAAAAAGTAATACGCAAATAATATTTTGATTAATATATTCTGCATAATTCTCAAATTTATATATAAAATCTGAGATATACTTGCTTTAATCCAAGATATTTTGAGATATTTGCAAATTTAAGAAATTTTTTGAAATAAAATCGTTATTATAAATTTTTTTTTTATTGATATAATTTGGAAAAAAAAAGAAAAATATAACTAAAAAAAATAATAATAATTTTGTATAGTATAAAATTATCAAAATTGGGCTCTTATATATAAATTATGACTATTTCGTTGAATTTATATAAATACTTAGAGGATTAATGATTTGGAGAGTTATTTTTTATTATCGAGATTTATTGAATATTTCTCCAATTTATTATGCATCTTTTTTAAAACTAAATTAAAGTTATCTCGCATTTCATCAGTGATAGGTCCTTGAACATCATCTTTAAATTGATCTTGGAAAGTGATAATAATATCATTAGCAATTTCATTAAAAACTTGCTCTAATTCATCATGTAATTGATAAAAAACATTTCGATATTTATAATCTGACATAACCAAAATAGTTGAATCAAATGCTTCTCCTCTGGCTCCTTTTGCAGGAATCTGAAAAAGAAAAATAATTCCAAAATAATTCTCAGAAATAAATGGGTGAAAATTTAAAGTTCTTCGGGAAGCGCCTTCTAATTCATTCATAAGTAGCAATAATGAAGAGGTAGAATATTTAAAAATTATATCTGGGTCAACATTTTCCCACCATGAAAATGCCTCTGGTCCATTTTGTCTGGCTACAGAAAAAATGCTAAATTTAATAATATTTCCTAAGGAAAAATCTCGATTTATTATATCAGGATATTCTAATAATAAAGCTTCTTGAAATTTTTGAATGAAAACACTGAACATACTTTGAATGATATTTTCTTTAACCGCAGTTAAAAGAACAATGATCACTTCGTTTGTTACTCGAAAAAAAACGATTGGAGTTCTAACGATTAAATCATTGATTTCAATATTGTTATCTAAGAGTTTCTTCAAAACTGGGAAAATTTTGTTAATTGTGGCTTCTTCAATAGTTGTTTTTATAATATCTCCATTAGATTTAATTATAGCATGTTTTGAAAAGGTTTGAGATATAAATTCTGAACATTCATCAATCAACAAATTAAAAACTCCTAATTTTGAATTAGAATTTTTTCTTTTAATATTTTTATGTTATTGTTTAATCTGTATCTATTCAAAAAAATATAAGAAGTTCTTTTGATAAAATACACAAAAAAAAATCAAAAGAAGAATTTTAACTACAATAACGGATATATAGGTAACAATGCCAATTGATGAGTTTAAGTTAAATTTAGCATTTGAATTGACAAGTAAGGGTGAAGATTTTGCAGCTCAAGGAAAATATTCTGACGCCGTTACTAAGCTTAAGCAGGCTTTAGATATCTATAATACATGTGGATTACCTGAAACAGAAAGAATAAAAACAGTGGAAATGATAAATTCCCAAATATCCGAGTTCACAAAATTACTTAATAATTCATTATCTAGTTCAATTAATATTAAATCTTTTGATAAATATTCTTTTATAAAGTCTGGTATTTATTTTTTTTATGAGGTTTAATT
>CAYPTZ010000624.1:0-2845 GCA_964413395.1 uncultured archaeon
GAAATTCTTCAATGAGAAATTAACAAAAAAATCTCAATTTTCTGGTTATGAAAATCAATTTTAATTAGATTCATATACAGTAATCGAATTAATATTTCTTGATTTAGGGAATTTGGGAGATTAAACACATTGAGGATTTTATCAAGAGATTGTTCTTCATATATATATAACAGCATACCCTTTTCATATTGAGTTAAATTCTTTTTTCCTTGAATTTGAATTTCCACATCATATTTTCTAATAGGAATTACAAGATATGTTCCTTCTTTTTCAATATTCGATTGTTCATTTTCGTCCATTTTTTCCACCTTCAATGAAATCATTTGATTTTATTACTAATCCATTTTTTTCAAAAAATTCCGCTACTTCAAATAATCTTTCTGCTGAATCTAAACCTCTCATCTCTTTCCATAAATCAATATTACCTACAACAATCATAGCACACATAGATCTTGATAGCATGACATTTAATCGTTCTTTCTCACTTATAAAGCCAAAAATGCTATTTAAACTCTTAGTATTACTATTATTTCGAACCAGACTTATTATGATTAAGTCACTCTCTCGCCCTTGAAATGAATCAACACTATAAATTGAGTTTCTTATATCAATTTCTGAATCTGAAGGTAATTTTTTTGGTAATTGTGCTTCCAAATGTTCCTTTTGCTGATTATAGGGAGTAATAATTGAAATTTCTGGTTTTTTATATTTTGAATTAAAAGAAAGGTTATCAATTAATTTTTTTATCACATTTACCTCATGGAGATTATAATATCTTGAACCTTTTTTTTCAAAATTAGCTGGATTGTTTTCAGTGTTTAACCAAATTAATTCATGATTTTGGAATTTTACTGGATTTAATATCCAATCTGAAGGAGGACTTTCTGTTTCTATAATGAAATTTCCGATTTGTTTATAAAAAATTGAAGATATTAAATCTGAGATCTTTGGAGGAAGTCGATATTGATTATTTAATATTGTGTTTGCTTTATATTTCACTTCCTTTTGTTCATTACATTTATCAAAAATATAATTAAATAATTTAATCATATTATCTGTTTCTTCAGTAAACTCATCAAATATTTTTTCACTTGGGAATAATTGCTTTTTTTTTTCTATGTCAAAAGAAGCAAGATTTTCAAACACTTTTTCTCTTATTGTTCGATATTCAAAGGGTGGAAGTTGAGCTTGATCCCCAATAAGTACCCATTTTGTTCCAGCAATTAAGGGGTAAATCAATTCCGTTGGATAGCATTTTCCAGATTCTTCTTGTATAATCAAATCAAATCCCATATAACCTTCATTTAAATTTTGAATGTTTGAAGACATGTTAGTTGCAAACAGCATATCTGCTGCATCAATAACTAATTGAGTCCATTCTTCTCCAGAATTTATACTATTCCAATCTTTAATATCTTTTTCAAATAATTGGAATATTCTTGGATAATTTCGTCTATTATTTTTTACCCAATCTAAAAATTGTCTGAAATAATTATCTGCTAATTCAGAATCTGAATGATTGGTAATTTCTTCTTCACTTTCATGAAGAAAATTTCTCGATTTCGAACTTGATCTAACTATTAATTTTTTAGGGAATTTATTTTGAACTAATTTTATGGTTTTTTTCAATAAATCATTTAGTGCTTCATGTTCCTTACAGACTACTAGTATTTTGGAATAAGGAAATTCATTTAGATTTGTTTCAATTAACTTAGTTGCAGTATAAGTTTTTCCTGTACCAGGTGGACCTTGTATTAGATAAATTGGTTAAATATTTTGAATTTTTTGGATTAATTTATTTGTTTCTTGACTTATCCCTAAGAACTTAGTAAATTGTACTGGATTATTTAAAGCATTTAATAAATTTGTTTTTTGCTCAATAAGTTTTAGTCCCTTTTTTTTTCGCTTTAGTAATATTTGAGTTGCAAGAAATTCTGAAAATACAAGCCATCCACTTTGATCTGGATTTCGGTTATAAACAGATCCCTTTAATTCCATAATATATCCTTTTTCATCTAATTTGGGATTATGATCAAATTTCCATTCAAAATTTGATCCATACCCTTTGAATTCAATATTTTTTTCATTTAATAAGAAAATTTTTTTATATGAAGATTCTGAAATTTTATTTACTAAAAGATCATCTTTAGGATGGTTGTAGACAATAATTTTGCAATGATTCTTATGATTAATCACTTTCGGAGGATCAATGACCGCATATCTAAAAAAGTGTTTTTCTTCATATGATCTTTCAGCATTAAAGATTATATTCATACTTTCCATAAATTTAATTTTTGGGAGTTCTTCATCTGAAAAAATTTCACGAAATTTATTGATATCATCTCGAGCATTATTGAATAGCTTTTTCCAACTTCCATTTTCTTCAAGATTTTTATTTTTACTTGTAGTAAATTTAATATATTTAAATTTTAAAACTACAAAATCTGGAATCATTTTTCCTTTAAGAGGCTTCAAATTTAATGATCTTGTTACCAACCGAATAAGGCCAATATTTTTATTGTCACTTAGTGGTTGAGTGCAAAACAAAAGATTTTCAATATGAAAAATAAAAGGATAGTCTATATTATCTGAAATGGATACTTTAATATTTTGTAATATTTTATCAAGAATGTTATTTTCATTATTAATAATAGCTTGCATTGATGTATTCATTAAAATTGCGAGTTCGCGTAATCCTGGATTTGATTCTTTTGGGAACAATGTAATTGGTAATACAGGTGTATCATTAAAATCTCGTTCCCGTTGAAAAATTATTTCATTAATTGAATCAATAATTTCTAACATATTTTCAAACCGATTAGTGGAATCAATCGCAATACATTTT
>CAYPTZ010000625.1:0-2843 GCA_964413395.1 uncultured archaeon
GAGAAATTGATACATATTCAACGGATTTATCAGAAGAAAATGTGAAAATAGAATCCAATGATTTTGAAAAAGAGGCATCTTTAACATATTTCTTAGATAAGGGTGAAAATGATGTTTTTATTAATGATTGGTCTTTATATTCAAAATTGACAACAGCACCAATAGGTCAATCCAATGATTTATATTATGATTTGAATAATTATTCTCCTTATTATGATTTACTTTCAGGATTACCAGATTCTGCAAGTTTAGATGGTTCTAATTTATATATTGAGTTACCAAAACAACCTGTCAATAATGAATATGAATTTTTCTGTAATATTTTAAATGTTTTTGATTATGGTAAACATTTGTCTTCTAATAGTTATGATTATATGGAACTTCCATTCTATATTGATAATAGTTCTCATATCGAGAAAATTGAATTATATATTCAAAATGGAAATTATAAAGAAACCATCAAAACAATTGAATTTGAAGATACTGATGATTATTATTCCTTTAACGAAGTATATACGATAACAGGTAAAAATCTTCGGGGTTTTGGATTTAGGGTGAAATACAGTGAAGATGCTCCTGAACAATTCCATCCAAATATCACAATTCCGGGATTAGGATTATTTGTTGAGGATTCTGTGGGAGAATTTAATTTAGAAATACAATTAAATGAAGAAAATGGTTTAATTACTAATATCAACCGAAAATTAACGCCTACAATCTTCAATACTATAGCTGCTCCAAATAAAATTACGATGGATGTTGGTGGAATTTTAATAAATGATATGTTAATAAATTCTATTTCTGTTTCAACTCCTAATGCTGCTGATACTGAAATGAATTTATATTCCGTTTCAATTAATGATAAAATTCCCGTTTCTATCCCAGAAGATTTTGAGATAAATGATCTAAAAGCCTACTATAATTATGAATATGATTTAGCTAGAAATGATTATTTAAAAGTCATGTATAGCGCATATTCTTCAGATTTTGGTCTCCCAGTATGGTCTTCTACTAATGGCTTAGTACATTCAGAATTTATGGCATGGTCAAAACAATATTCAATGGATAACAATGGCGATGGAGAATTTGATGTTACTGTAAGAATCTATGATGGAGAAGGAAAAGGGGATGAAATTGATTATGTTGCATTAGACGGGAGTGAAATTTCATACTTCGAAAATGGAATAAAAGATAGTATAATGTATGATTTCGGCAATGATGGGAATTGGAATTACATGGAAAAATGGGACACGCTAATTTCTACATATAATGTTACTGATCCTGACACCTATACATCCGGATATTATTTCATATCTCAAACGAAAATCTTTACACATGAAGTCTCTGAAGATATAACTGGAAATGGGATTTTTAATATAATAACTGAAGAATCTCTTCTTACATCACTTAAAGAACCAATACCTAATTATCGAGAATATTGGCCTGACGAAACAGGGAATTTAATTAGCTATTTTGAAAACAATCCTGAAAAAATAAATTGGACGGATTTCATCCCAAGCATTACTGTTAAATATGATTTTAATGAAGATGGTGAATATGAATATATAGAAACACGCGAAGATCGATTTCAAAATTTTGAAAAAGATTATGAATATGGAGATTCGGCTTATATATATGAAACATATCATCGTACAACAATAGATGAATTTGGAAATAAAATTATTCAACAAGGAAATGAATTTGCTCGAGAACTAACTTTTGTATGCTTAGGACCCGATAATGTGAATAATTGGAATAGTGGTGAAGGTTATGCTGAAAATGTAATCACGGGTGAATTTATAGTTTTTGAAGGTGTTCCTGTAAATTTTGATCCTCGCACTCTTGCTGCCATACCTGATAGCATAAGAATAGATGAAGAAGGCACTATTGCTTGGTATGATTCAAATGGGGATGGTTATTATGAAGTAGCATTTATTTTTACAAAAGAATCTTGGGAAGAAAAAATCGCAGTAGCAGCTTATATCAAGAAAAGTGGTGGGCAGAAAATTTATACTGATCGACAAGAATTTGATGAATCAAATGACGAAATAATTGCTTTTCATTGGTTATCAGACTATTATCAATTTACTGATATCATGGATGTCGGTTGGGATGCTGCATATCAAGATCATGTCAAAATGACCCACAATAAAGATCATTATGTTACTATAATCATGGATGCGCTCATTCCAATGTTTATTTTATTCTTTCTGGCATTTGGACCAGGTGGATTTCTTGTCACTGCTGGTGTGTTTGCGGCTTATCAATTCATTTTGAGGCCAATGTTAATCGATGTGATGGAAGAAGCAGGCATTCTTACGCGCGATAGAACTCATGTTCTTGGGGGACATGATGAATCTGGATTGAAATGGCCTTGGGAATTTTTCTGGGAAGCGGGTTCAACTTTCGTTGAAAGTGTTTTCGCATTTGGATTTGACGATGCAATTCCCTATTATACTGAACGAGCATATTTCATGGATATAGATCCATTTGAAGTTGATATGTATGAAGGAGATATTAATAATCATCCAGATGTATCGGTTTGGGTCGAATATAGAGTCCCTCAACTATGGTTACCAACAGCAGAGGACAATTCTCTCGCAGATAATGACATAGTTCAACAAATAGAAAATGATGAATGGTATTTAGAACATTTAACAAACGATCTCGAACCTGAACTGGAATATATTGGAATAAGAAAAGGTGTTCCAGGATATATTGCTGATGCCTATATTTGGTTCTTCGAAGCCCTTAGTCAAGGTATACGATTCGATGATCCATCAAAAGCAATACAAGATAAAATTGCAGAACTCCGAGCTAATCATCGGAGACTTCTTCATCAA
>CAYPTZ010000626.1:0-2836 GCA_964413395.1 uncultured archaeon
TTTCGATCTCCTTGGGTATACCATTTTTCTCCAAATTTTTGAATTTTTTGTAAATCCCATATATTTGAATTAATCATTTGTGCCCGTTTATTGCAATCTGTAGAATGAATAGAAAATTGCAATTGAAAATTTCCTTTAGAATATAATTGATTTTTTATTTCCAATAATTCATCAAAAAACACATCAGTTCCGTCTGGTGCAACTGTACTTATGCATGGAATTAAACCAGGAGCATCATATATTAAAGGCAATTCACGTAATACATTTAATACATCATTATTTAATGAGGGTTCTCCCATCCGTGCAAATTGAATTTTAAATTTTTTAATATTTATTTTCATATTGGGAAATCTTTTTGATATCATGTATTCAATTTGCTTTAACATCCCTGATTTTGATATTTTTCCATGATAATATTCTCCTGCATCGCACATCAAACATTTCATAGGACATCCATATAATGTAGAAATAATTAATACCCATTTTTTATCTCGAGATATTGGGGGTTGAACTGATTCAACAAATTCGACAATTTTACCATTAATTTTTCCAATATATAAAATTGCTAAATCCTCTTTTCCATATTTGTTAAGTATTTCCATTATTACCTTCTCAATTTTAAAAATTATTTATAACTCTTTTTAAGTAGATATCTATAATAATTTAAGAAATCATTTAAATTTGCTGAGAATTTGCATAGCAACTCGCATTCCATCGCCCATTGCAATAGAAACTTGCCTAAATCTTCCATTCTTAACATCTCCTATGAGAAAGATTTGCTCACTTAACAAGTTTTGAGACATTTTATTTTGAATATCTTGTGATAAAAAATTTAAATTTGGAGCTCGTCCAATGGCAACTAAGAGCAAATTTGCATTAAATTTTTCTCCATTTTCAAAAATAGCAATAATTTGATCACCTAAAACCTCAATTTTTTTAACATCCCTAATAATTGGGGTTTGGATAATGGGATTTTTAATAGCTCGATTTTGTAAAAGTTTTAAAGCTTTAGACTTAGATTTTCTCTGAATTATTGTAATTTTTTTTGAAAGATTTGATAAATTGATGGAATTATCATAAGCAATATCACCACTACCAATAATTCCAACTTCATTTATTGGACATTTCGAATTTATTTTAGAAATTTCATAAAAAAGTAATCTCTTGTTATATGCTTCTTCTTCTCCTGCAACTTTTAGTTTTTTTGGAATTGTTCCAGTTCCAATAACTAGATAATCTGATATTATTTTGTTAGATTCAGCATGAATTAAAAATTTCTTGTTGCTATATTCGACTTGAGATACCTCTTCATATAAAATGTTTATATCATGAGTTTTTACTTGCTTTTTCAAAATCTCACAAAATTCTATTCCTGAAATACCATGTGGAAATCCTAATAAATTTTCGATAAGATTTGCATTTTTAATTAGGCCTCCAAAATCAACACTAATTACTATTATATTTATACCACTACGCTTAAGTTGGATAGCAGCACTAATGCAAGCCGGACCTGCCCCAATCAAACAGACGGAAAAAGATCTATTATCCAATTCATTTTTCACCGTTCATACATAATTCTAAAGATTTTAGTAATTCATTAGCAGGTTGGCAAATAGCAAAACCATGTGATAGATTTTTTAAACTAGATAAATGTAAATCCTCATTATATGTTGCAGTTCCATCTATAGCAAAAAAAACTTTGAAATTTCTCATAAAAGCAGCCCGAGCAGTTGTTTCACAACATAAATTAGTAAATACACCAGTAATTATTATTTGATCTACTTCTTTTTCCTTTAATATTCTCTCTAATTCAGTCGAATAAAAAGCACTATAATGATTTTTTTTTAATATTATTCCTCTATATGTGTTAATTTTATTAGAAATCAACGAATATTCATTATTTTCTAGTATAGTATCCTTCCACCATTTATTCATTATGTCTTTTTTATTCATTGTAGAGATATGGCGAGTAAATATCATAGGTAGATCATTTTGGGAGAAAAAATTAATAAAATTAGAAATTGGTCTTAAAATCCAAGGACTTGATGGAATATATGCATGTGACTTTGAATTTAAAAAGAAATCTTGCATATCTAGAACCAATAAAGCTATATTTTTTGAAGATATATTAAAAGGAGAACGTTTTCGAATTTTAGAAATTTCCTTTTTCCAATTAGATATTTTTTGAAGGTTATTATCTTCATTGATATAACATTCCTTTCTCATTATGATGATTTGAATAATGATACTTTATTAAAATTTATTAAAATATAGATAAAAAAAAAGATAATTGTAAAAACATTTTTATGTAATTTTAGTGATTATTGTTTTACATCCCTGAATTCATTTTGGACATAATTTTAGCTCTATCGACAGTAGTAATTCCTAAATTTTCTGCATATATTTCTGCATTAGGACTGAATATTTCAGCGACGATTATACCACCATCACATTTTGTATCTCTACACGCTTTTTGTAATTGACGTACTTGATTCACTCCAACACTTCTATTCCACTCACGAATAAATATTCCAATTTTTAAATCTTCATTTTCTGGACTCATGTATTTAAACATACCATCAAATGTCCACTTATGACCTGATTTACCTCGAATTGGATTTTCTGGAACATAATATTCATATTTCCGGCTGAAAAAATCTTTAGCTAGTTTATTTAAAGGGATATTTTGATTCACTTTTTTACACACACCTATTTTTACACAGATCTATCATAATCCAAAGAGTAGAATAGATTATTAAGTAATTAATATAACTTATTTACTGCTTAATAATTATGAAAGATCATCACTTATTTAAGTATTATGTTAAAAGGATTT
>CAYPTZ010000627.1:0-2825 GCA_964413395.1 uncultured archaeon
GTTTCACTCTCGATCTTACTCTATTCAATTTAAAAACCCATTAATTTCAGGATAAGGGCTGAATTAATATAATAATTAATAGAATAGTTATAATCATGCACAATTTAAATAAAAGAGGAAAATACTCAGACTATATCAAGTTTAAAGAACATCCCTCTTGACGACAATTTTTCATAGACCAAGATAAGATCATCTATAACATTAAACACTGTTTATTGCTTTTTTTACATTATTCTAATATTAAAAAATCTTAATAAGCTAAAATTATTCGATAATTATTAAATTAAAAAGTGAAAAATTTCGAAAAAAATATCCTTAAGATTATTTTAATATATTTTTTAATTGTCTTAAAAGAAGACCAACTGATCCTTTTCCATCTTCTCCTAATATCCCTATTAGCATAGATTCATCTTTTTTAACAGCGAGTAATATACCTTTATCCATCCCAATTGTAAAATCTGTTATTGATCCCTTTTGAGCTGAATTTATTTCTCTTTTAAACATTTCAGTAATAGGCTTAGCAATCGCTGCATGGTCCATCTCTAATAATGTTTGGCCCATAATTATTTCACCTGAAGTCTTTGCATATATTAGGCCTTCGCAAACAGAAACTACATCCATTACTCCAGCTAATTTACGCCCCAATTCTTCTTTATCCATATATCTCACTTAGTCAATAAAACTTAAAAGATTAATGATAAAATAAAATTAAGTTTTTAAAAACCATAATAATACAGAAATGAAAGAAAAATTTTTTTTTATTCACTCAGGTGAAGTTTTTTTTATAATTATATATATGCGATTGTTAAATAAATAGTAGAATAGATTAATGGCGGCTCTGAGGGGGAACCGTTCGATTTATACACAACTTTTTGTTAATCTAAGAAGAAATATTATTAGTCGATAAATAAAGTGATTTAATAAAAAACACAATTTAAAATCGGTCTTTTAATGAGTATTCGAATTTTATTATTCATATTGTTAAAATTTATGCATATTTTTAGTATAATATAATATTTGAATGATATTTTAATAAATTTTGTCTAATTATTTTAATTTATGTATGGTAAAAATACAAGTTGAAAAAAAAAAAAAAATTAACGTAATGTACCAAGATTTTTCAAAGAGCAAAAAAGTATCATTTTTGGATAACAGGTTGTTAAAAAAAATGACAAGTTGTCAAACATTTCACAGGTTGTATAACAAGGTGACAACTGACGAGTTGATAAAATAGCAAATTGTAAGAAAAACAATTTGGATTTATGTTTTCTATTCAAAAAAGTAGGTATTAATTAAGATAAATTAACTTAGATAAAATATGGAATCACTTGAGGAACTAGAAAAAAAAGTTTTTCAACTGTCAAAAAAAGATCGCGCCATTTTAATTCGAGATTTGATTTTTAGTTTGGATAATATTGAAATAAAAGAGGATTATACAGATCTTTGGATTGAAGAAGCAGAAGGAAGATATCAAGAAATAGAAACTGGAAAAGTAAAATGCATTTCTGCAGAAAAAATATTTAAAGATTTAAAAAGTCGATTTAAATGATTCAAGTAATTTTCCATCCTAACGCTAAAAATGAATTAGAAAATAGTATAATTTTTTATAACAACCAAGTAAAGCGTCTTGGATCTGTCTTTTTAGAAGAAGTGGAATATTTTATAGGACTTATTCAGAATTTTCCAAAAAGTGGTAAATTATTAACAAATAATGTAAGGAAATTACTTCTTAAACGCTTTCCTTATATGATTTTGTATATTTTTAAAAATAATCAGGTATATATCGTAGCTGTGGCTCATCAAATGCAAAAACCAAATTATTGGAAAAAGCGATTAAAATAAATTAATATCAAGGTAGAATTGGTTATTAAATGAATTTTTCTAAAGTCTTAGAAATTACCCAAATTGTTATTTTGGCTATAAATAGAGAAGATAGAAAGTGGTGGCTCTGAGGGGCAGTGAAACCATTTGTATATACTTTTTCTTATAAATTTACATCAAAACCTACATTTTGGAGTTCTTTCACTACTTTTTGTTTCCAAGTTAGATCTACTTTTTCATACTTTTTATGTAAAATACCAGAATAATCAGATAGTATGTCAATTTTTCCTTTAACTAATAAAACAACTCTTTCTTTCCCTAACATAGCTCGCAAATAACCTAATTCAAAAATTGTATTTGGATGGGGACGAAGTAAAGAATAACGTGCATTTTTTTTATCATCATTGTTAAGTTTAGTTTTTTCATCTGGAGAGAAAAGTACTAATGCGAACCCACATCCTTCTGATTCTTCCTCAAATTTTTCAATTATAGTTCTACCTTTATCTGGTTTTTGTTTAAGTATCGTTACATCTAATTTTTCAGGCTCTAATCTACGTAAAAACAACTCGACATCATCTAGCATTTCTTGATCATGACCATGAACTATAAATATCTTTTTTGAGTCCATAATTTCATCCTTCTTGTTTACTTCTTTAATAAAATTATCCTTTTCTAATTCCTCAATGAAATAATCAATTTCTAATATGATTTCATCAATTATTGGTTTTCCTAAATCAGATTTGTAAATGTCAAAATACATCTTAGCACTGAATATATTCTTAACATTCTCAATCATTTTAGTTTGTCCACTAGATTGAAAACTAAATCCTTGCATTCCAAATTGTGAATTTGATGCTTCTTTCAATGCATATCCATATTCTTCCATATTGCATTGCAATTTACGTGAATTTTGTAAGAAAAACAATTTACCTGTTTGAGGAATTGATATAGAGTGTTTTGCATAATTATTAAATTTAATGATTGTGCTTCAAACTCAACTTTCA
>CAYPTZ010000628.1:0-2818 GCA_964413395.1 uncultured archaeon
GGCGGCGGGTTTTAAATAATTCTTCTCCACTGAGATAGGAAGATAACTATTAAAGGAAATTTGGCTGATGACTCCTGATCCTTGTATATCACTTTCGAGTTTTTTCATAGTGCGGTCCATTTTCCGCATCATTGTTTCTTCGGCTAAATTTGCAAAGATATTTGATGATACTGCCTCAAATTTATCTGTTAATAATTCATTGCGTTTCTTTTGTAAAGCTGCAATTTTTTTTTTGATAAGACTATTTGCTTCATTATTTGATTTGGTCATGATGATCATTATGGTTTTTTTATGGTTTTTGATTATATATTTGCGGAATTAATGGTTCTATTCCGAAGAAAAATATTTTTTTTTTTTTTTTGATAATTCTTTCTTTTCTTTTTTTGATAAAATGGTGATTGGTTGCCTAGTTCGAGAAGGTTTTTCTTCTAATATTTGATATTTTTCGTCATCGGCACGATCCTCTGATAATGGTTGAATTGAAAGACTGTTTAAACCTTCTAAGGTTGCATTATCATCAAGAGAAGAATTTCCTTTTAGAAATATTTTTTGGGCTTTAGAAATAGGGAGTCCTTTTGCAAATTCAATAAGCTCTCCTGATTCAATAATTTGATCTTCAACTATATGATTAATTTCATTTTTTAATTGTTGAGATTCATTAATCATCGCTTGGATTTCAGTAGATTTACTTAAGAGTTCAGCTCTTTTCTCATCAGAAAGGGGTAAAAATTCTTCTCGGACATGAGAAGAATTAAATATATTTGTATTTATTGGAAGAGGATATAATTTCGCATAGGGTTCCCCTTCAGCTTTATAACAAAAACCTAATAGCAGATTATTGATGAGCATACTTTTTAAATTATATGCGGATTTAATTAGAAACTGTTCATTATTGAGTTTGATTCGAAGGGAATGATCTTTAATTTCGATTAGAGGTGCAAAAACTCTAATAAATTGATTTGTCTTAGTATCTACTTCAAAATAGTTAATTGTCGTATTATTTGTCATAATAAAGGGCTCATATTTGTGTATTTGTGCATTGTTTTTTTAAGATCATTTTAATTTAATTTTTCTGACTAATAGCTGGTTGGAGATTTCATCCAAACAAAGAGGTTAATTTTTCAATTTCTCCATATATTTGAGATATTTCTTCGGATTTCATCTGATTGATTGGAATTTCCAAATGAAATTGTTCTATTAAAGATTTCATCGAATATTGTATTCCTAACATTTTAGTTAATTGCTGAATTTTGTGACAGAGTTTAATTATAGCTGGTAACTCCCATTCAATCTCAATATAATTTTGTAAAGTGGTAATTTTCTGCCCAAGGTCAAAACAGATTTTTTCTCGATTTTGAGGTGTTTTTAGGAAATATTCTTCTAATTGAGCTTTTATTTTAAGATGGTCCTTTGAATAAATATCAATATACGGATAATGATAAATAATCAGAGTAAACGGAGAATTAGGATGAATGAACCCAAAAGTTTGATTTACAGATTTTTGAGGCGGATTTAGAGAGGATAAGGGAATATATGGAAAATTATGGAGATAGAAGGGCATTTCTTTTGGAGATAATTCAAGAGTTTGAGAAGGAGTGGTTAAGGATTTGAGATTAATTTGAGTTTTTTCTTCTTCATAAGATTGAAGATAAGGCTTCCATGTTTTGTATTGATATATAATCTGGTCATGGGTTTGGCAGAGAATCACATCTCGTTGAACAATGGATAAATTTGGATGCAGTTCCTCTTCTTGTTGAAAGACTAAAAAGAATAGTTCAATTGGAATTTGACTTTGTTCTGCAATATAGCACATAGTAAAAGAAGCTTGAGTTCCAGTGGGGATTTGCGGAAGTGTGATTTCAGGATTAAAAATTCGAATGGCGACCTTTGGATTGACATTGGAAAAAATTTTTAGGTATTTGATATCCACGGTAGATTTATTAATTATAGTCCCCACTAAATATGCGGGAAAAACCATGATTGACACGTGAATCTCATCTTCACCTGAATATATTTTCATTTTTTTCACATCTTTCGATTTACTTTTTTGAGAGAGAAGTATTTATTTAAAATACATTGAATTTTTGGAGTATTATTATGAATAGAACCATTGCAATAGCAAAAGAGGTTCGAATTATAATTTGAATTTGATTTTCTTTATTATTGTGAGTTGTTTTTTCCAAATTTATATTCGAGGCTTGTCGCGAAGAAATAATTAAGAGAGGGGTTTCATGAGCTATTGAAGACTCAATTTTATGAATTGTAGGTTGATTTTTAGTAACTTCACTCATAAAAGAGGGAATTTCTAATTGAGCTAAATAAATACGTAATTCCTCAGGAGAAGGAAATGGAATAGTTTTTGCGGGTGAATTATCAGAGGAGGTTGATCCTGCTATTGGAGAATTTGGAATAGAGACTGCATTGACTAATTTTTCTTCAATTTCGGTTAATATTGATTTATCAACAGGTTTACGCAATGTACTAGTAAATAAATTGGCTAAAGAGAGATATTGAGAGGTTTTAGTAAAAATATCTAAATTAACATTGGTGATTATTTTTATTCCTGTATTTACTGTCCATATCCCAAAAAAAATAACATATCCTAGATACAATAGATTTGTACTCAAAATTTTGACATTTCGGAAATATTGTAGTATATCTAATTGATCTAATAAATATAATGTGGATGCTAAAGGTAATAATGAAGCAATTTTAACTGAAATTGATGAATTTTTTGAGCTATTTGTTACAGTCTTCATTTCTTATTCTCCTTTCCTTCCTGCTCTTCCTTGTAGCTTAGAATGGGTACTGTTAGACA
>CAYPTZ010000629.1:0-2818 GCA_964413395.1 uncultured archaeon
TTGATGCATCACATGAAACGGAACAATACGCGGCTATTGAGGCATTGAAAACTTCGATAGAACGAATTAAAAATAAATATCTCACACGAGGGTTTAACCGTTTAGAAGCGCAACTACCTCGTTTATTAAACCACTTACGAGATCCTTGGATTCCAACAACCAACAATAAACTAGAAAATCTCAATCAATATCTAGAACGCTATCCCTCGTTAAAACGACACATGAAAACTTTTCAGGGGACGCAAAGAGTGGTGAATTATCGGGTATTAAAGCATAATTTAATGCAATTTTTACCCTATAAGATAAAATTAGATAAAAAATACCGGCAATGGGGGATAATACGAAAGGAATTAGATTGTCCAAGTTGGTTTAAACATCAATGTTCATATTTTCGAGGACAATATCACAGGTTGAATCAGATATATTTAAGTTATATAACCTTTTGGCAAGAAAATATTGCTATTCTTCGTGATTAGGGAACTAAAATGTAGGAATGTATCAGCACTAACAGTTATCAACTGCCGGAAAAAAGACACTATACGAATGTTAGTGTTTTATCAAGAAGAAAAAAATTCCATAAAAAAATTAAACTAATTAGCATAGAAATGTTTGAATTGTATATCAATCAATTCATCTCACAATTACTTTAACACCTTTCTTTTTTAATTTTTTTCGGATCTTTAGGGTTTGGGTATTTTTTTGTAGTATACATGGATTCTTTATCAAAACAAGTTTATTAAGGGAAGGGAGAGATTCTATCCATTCTGGGAGTTTGATTAAATTGTTCTCGCTTAAATCTAGTTTTTGAAGTGAGATGAGAGTCGCAATGCCATTAGGAAGTAATTTGATTTCATTTTTTTGTAATTCAAGCTCATAAAGTGAGGTGAGAGTGCCAATCTCTATTGGGAGTCCTATTAATTCATTACGATACAAATTAAGATCAAAAAGTGATAAGAGATTTCCTATCTCTTTTGGAAGCTCTGTTAATTTATTATCACCTAAGGAAAGGCTTTGAAGTGAGGTGAGAGTTCCGATCTCTTTTGGAAGGTCTAATAAATTATTTCTACTTAAAGAAAGATACTGAAGAGATATGAGATTGATAATTCCACCATTAATGCTTCTGATGAGAAATCTTCATCAATTCCATGGGGATTTGATACTATTGGGATAAGCATTTGGACAATTAGTTTGATTATTATCATTAAAAGAAGACGAATGATTGCTAACAATCTAAAATAGTACAAATTAGCAATTCTTCTTCTTTTTTAATTAGTATACTTATTTTTTTTTTAAATAAATCGTTAATTATTTACTTCTTGTTGAAAATATTTGTCAAAGAATCTGATGATATATTTATTTTTCAAATACTAAAGCAGAAGTGGTTTCAAAGAACAAACCATTTATTTCTTTATCATTTATCATGGCCTTTATACTTGAAATTATCATGGCCTTTATGCATAAAATAATCTGAGATTTATCTTTGTGAGTTAAATATCTATTTTCACTGGTAATTTTACTATTGGAATTTAAAAGTTCAACCAATTCATCAACAAGGATCCTCCCAAACCTATTACTCACTTCAGAGATTTTTTCTTTTATTTCATTCATTTTTAAATCTTGAAAAATTTTTTCAGATACCAGAATTAGACGCATATTTGTTTGATTAATAGAACAATTGTTCCTAAAATCTCCAGATCTCAAATTTTCGTTCCATGGTTCACCATCAATTACACGAATTACTATACCTGTAGATTTTTTGATGCTTTTAGGCGTAATTATTTTCCTTAACCAATCAGAAAACTTAGGAAAATTGTTCCCATGGATATATATTTTTTTTAAAAATTCAGGATAAAGTATGGATTTCATAGTTCCTTCTATTTCACGCCCATCTATTGCTAAGATGGTTAGAAATCCTTCTTCTTGGGAGAATCCAAATATATCATTAAACCCACATTTTGAATAATGAGGTAAAGGTTTTCCCATAACTGATTCTATTTCTTTTAGAATTTCATAATCAGATTTAACCATTTGAACTCCATTATAATCAAGTTTAGGTTGTATATATTTCTCTAATAATTCATCCATTTTTTGATTTATATTATTAAAAAAAATATTTGCATTTTTAGCCGTATTTTCATCTATCTCTTTATCTCGATGTGCAATATCATTCCTAAGATTGCGCCATTTATGATATTGATTTTCATCAATCTGAAAATGATTATATTTTGTTTGAAAATTTTTAAGAAGATTAAAATAATCAGAATTCTCTGGACAGATTTGATGATTTTCATAAATATATAACAAATCTACCTTAATTTCAAAAGTAATGTAAGTTATTCTAAAAAATTCACTCCAAAGTTGTGAATTCCATAAATCTTTCGCTTTTTGTCTTTTTTTTTCTAATAACTCTAAAATATTTTCTGCTTTTTTTCTCCAATCTTCACTCATATCATCACTTCTATATACTAAAATGTGTATAGGAAATTAATAAATCTAAGCTTAGATTTAAAATAAATATTGAAAATAAAGAATTATCATTAAATTATAAGTATTTCATATGACCTACCATTTCAATATTATGTTATAAAGAAGATCTTTTAATTTTTGAAATCAATTCTTATTCATTTGATAATTCTCATAATTATAATTCAAGTAATTAACTTGATATCGCTTATTAACAAAAAGAAGTCGAATTAAAATTTCCTGAATGGAAGACAAATAATTTAAAATATTTTAAAGAAATAGGCACGTTTTAGTAAAATTTATTTCTTCTAATGATAATTTTCCGGTAGTAATTTTTATTTTTGAGGAATATTTT
>CAYPTZ010000630.1:0-2816 GCA_964413395.1 uncultured archaeon
TTTTTTTCTTTCTATTTTTATGGAATTTCTTGACGATTTAGATAAAATTCAATATAACTTTGGGAATGGAACAACAAATGTTTCAGAAAATTATCCTAATCATCAATTTACCGATGAAAAAATCTTTATTTTCACATTTTCAGATCCAAATGTTAATGGAAATACAGCTATGAAAAATAGCCCAGAATAAACATCAAAAAATGATAAATTATGGATTTTTAAAATTTTCAATTTCAAATTCCTTTTTTTAGCTTTTTATTAGTTATAAAATGAACCAAAAAAAAAAAATTACTCTTTCCAAGCATCTGTACACCAAGCAGTAATATCAATTTCTTGGAAGAGCGAATCGTTACCTTCTAATTGTCCTAAAAAGCCCCATTCATTTTCTTGGATAATTTCTCCTGTACCAAATCGTTTGATCATATTTACTAACCGTTTGCAATTATCATAATGCAAGGTTATTCGAGCTTCGGCATAATCACGAGCACTCCATGTGGATATTAAAAATTGCCAGTCGCTTGCTTGTAAAATGAGATTTTCTCGACATAATTGTTTTAACATTCGTTGCATCATTTCTTCAGAGCTTTTATGATATCGATTCACTACATCTTCAACATAATCTTCAATTTCATAGATTTTTTCCCAAGTCCAAGTATTCTCTTTATTTAACCAGATGAAGTGACTGCTACCTTCTCCCCATGAGCCTTCTGTGATTGCTACACTTTTGTTAGGTAAGCCATTTTTTTCAACATATTCACGGCAATTTGTCATTTCTACCTCTGGATCTGTAGCAAAATAACGGATTAAACGATTAATAAACCATGGTCCTTCAAACCACCAATGTCCGAATAATTCTGCATCATAAGGTGAAATTAAAAATCCAGGAGTTCCGCTATCATCTTTATATTGTCTTAATACACCTTTAACTGCCTCTTTAAAATGACCTGCATTTTGATCAAGTAAATCATTTATATCTGGCATATAATATTGCATTTTTGCCCCCATATCGGCTTGTGGAGAGGTTATTTTCCAATATCGTAAACCACTACCGCCTCCATGTGCATCCTTATAATGTTTCTTATGAAAATCTAAATAGGCCCCCCCTGTTGCAGGATAGCCATGTTCACCACTCCAAACTAAAATTCCGGTGTTTTCATCTCGAGTGAAGAATGCTACTTGGTTTTTAGTATTATTTCCCCCAATTAAATACGATTCCAATGGATTGCGAGGAAAATCAGAACTTACATTCTTATATTCCTTTAGTAATTGATCTTGTAAAGCTTTTAAGAGTGGAAAACGAGCAGCATAGACACCTTGCCCAGTTCCCCCCATGAGGAGAGCGGTATCAACAAAGAAATATTTTAGACCGTTTTTTGAAAGAAATGTTTCAATACCTGGTCGATCATAAGGTTCCTCATCACCTATTGGTTTTTTCCACTTATAACGTGGACGATACGCACATTCTGCTAGCCAAGTTCCAGAGGGAGCTCTTCCAAAATGTTTTTTATAATTATCTACTGCAACCTTAAACTGTGCATGAATGGACGACTCTCGTGAGAGTAAAGGCGCATAACCATGAGTAGCTGCACAAGTGGTGATTTCAATGCAACCTGCATCCTGTAATTTTTTAAAACCTCCTAAAATACTCTGATCTAATTCTTCATTAAAATAATCAATAGTTTCAGAATAAAAATCTTGCCAGAATTTTGCCATATTTAAGAAATTTTGTTTTTGATCCCCAGGAAGATCTCCTCTTCCTTCAAATTCCTTATAATCAGATTGCGCACCAGAAACTTTTGCTTGACAATATGAAACAAATTCTTGTTTGAAGCCATCATTGGCCAGCATTTCACATAATACTGGAGTGATATCAATAGTAAATTTTGGTGTAATGCCTTCCTTCAATAATTTATTACATTCTCTCACTAAGGGAATATACGTTTCCGCTGCGGCTTCATTTACCCAAGAAGTTCCGTGCGGCCATAATCCATGATTTAAAACCCATGGAAGATGGGCATGAAGCACTAACGCATATGATCCTAGAAAATTATCATTAGTCATAGGGAGAAATATTTGTCATGGAGTTAAAATATTTGGCTTTTTTAAAATTTGAAATATTGTTGAAAATCAAGAAGTAAAAATATAATTTAATATTTAGATATTATTTGAATATAAAAAATTATTTATCCATTATTTGGAGGTCTTCTAATATATCTTCCAAATCTTGCTCATGTTCCACTTCATCTTCCATTATTTTTCGAATCATGTTGAAGGTAATGGGATCATTTCCAAGTTTGATTTTTTCAAGCATTTCATGATAATAAGAAATAGCGCATTGCTCACCTTTAATATTCTGTATAAGAATTGAGCTAACATTTGAATCCGAAGGAGATTCGTACCCACAATCACTAACTTCAAACCATTCCTTTGGGCTTAGTAAGGGAGATCCCCCAAGTTGATTAATTCGTTTTGCAATCATATTTGCATGTTTCAATTCCTCGGCCGCATGTTCCTCAAGTTCTTCTTGAACTTGTATTCTCATGGGACCTTTGACTACTTTAGACCCAACCCAATACTGATAATAAGCAAGCCATTCATCTGCAAGAGCTTTATTCAAATCAGAAATCAACTCTTTTACATCTATTTTTAATAATTGAATTTCTTTTGTTCCCATATATTTTACTTTTTCTTTAAAATTAAATAGATTTCTATTTTAACTAAAATTTAAAAAATTTTGTTTTCATCAATGGAATAGGAGAGAATCAGTAAACAATTAAAAATTTTTCAATTTCGCACCACCTATCTCCTTTTTTCAC
>CAYPTZ010000631.1:0-2814 GCA_964413395.1 uncultured archaeon
AGATCATAATTCTGAGTTTCAAGAATTACTTTCTTTAATAAATTTAGGAAAAACCGCTTTAGCTCATCATCTCCGTACATTGATTGATTTAGATCTTATTGTTAAATCAAAACGCGGGAAATATGGAATATCTCAGGACGGAAAAATAATTCTTCATGGCATAATGAAAGGATATTTGGACACTCAATTAAAATTTCGTTTTGATCAACGTCTCCAAGCATTATATTATCAAATTAAACATCAAAATAATGAGGAAAAGAAAATGAATAGCTTACCTGTAAAAATAATATCCTTACCCCCAATGAAAGTTGCGAGCGTTAGGGTAATTAGCCAATCTCCTGAGAATGATGCTTGGGAAAAAATGAAATCATATGCAGATAAAAATCACCTTTTAGATGATCTTGATAAACATCCTGTTTATGGTTTCAATAATCCAGATCCTACTCCAGATAAAAAAGAATATGGATATGAATTTTGGATCAAAATTGATTCGTCTGTCAAAACTGACGATGAAGTAATTATCAAGGAAATCCCTAGTGCACTATATGCTGTAACTCTATGCTATTTTTTCGAAGATATTCAATCTGATTTCATGAAAACCCATGGTATATTAGAAACTTGGCATAAGTTATTTGTCTGGGTACAAGAGAGTAAATTTGAAAAAGGAACACACCAATGGTTAGAAAAGGCATTAAATCCAGGAGTATCACCAGAAGAGATGAAATTAGATTTATATATGCCAATTGTGAATTTAAGCGACGATTAAAAAAACCTAAGTATCTAAACCATTTTTTTTTAGTTTATTTTTAGATTTTAGTACCTACTCTATCTTCTTAAAACCTTCTTTATTTCGTTAACGATTGTTTCAATTCGTCTTTAATAAATTGTAATATGTTCTGAGAAAAGGACGCTATAAATTTAATCGAACCTGCATTTTCATGCCCTCCGCCATCAATATTTGCCGAAGGAAATTTCGTCTGCAATTTATGGAGTAAATCAGGAACAGGTAACACTGGATGAGTTGATCGTAGAATAATTCCATCGCCAAAATATCCTATGGTAAGCACTTTCTCTGGGCTTTTTTCAGATACAATATGATCATGCCCTAAACCTAAAACTCTTCCAGAGGTTGGAAATTTTCCTCTTTGAGTATAATTTTCCAAATTGATTTCAGTATACCAAATATTGTTAATTTGAGTGGTATTGAAGTTGGGAATCATCGAATTCAAGCGAGATTTATAGAGACTTTGAACTTCCGTAAAAATTAGCTTCACAAAACTCGGATCCTCAAACACTTTATTATATAATCCTTCTCCAGGATCAAATTTTAAATGATATGCAAGATAATCGAGCACTTTTCCCATTTGAGTTATTTCTTCTTTTTGCTTGTCAGTATTTTTTATGAGTAAATCTACTTCTGGAATATCACATCTATCTCCAATTGCTGCAACAGCAGGATATATTGGATCCTCCAATTCTTCATCAATAAATCGAGCAAGTTCATAAGCTAACATCCCTCCGCAAGTTTGACTATCCCATCCCTTTAAATAAGGATTTAGATGAAATTGGACTAATTCACATATTGCACTCTTACCCATTGTTAAGGGTCCAGGATTATGATGGTCAACCACCACACAATCAAATTGGGCGTTTTTTAAAATAGTCAAGGCAAATACATTTTCAGGAGTCGAACCCGTATCGAGTATCACAATCAGAGGAGATTTATCCCCAAATTGAGCAGTATATTTATTGAATTTGCTGATATCTCGAAATAAATCAATTTGATCATAAAATGGTGTAACATTTGGACTTCGATATAGGCGATTTTTTTTTGGTAGGTCTTTTCTGTCCATCACATTTCCTATCGCTTTTTCTACCATCAATCCAGCACATATGCCATCTGCATCATTATGATGACGAATAACTATAGGTTGATTATTATTGATTGCAAATCGAATACGTTGAGCAATATTTAAAAACATCTGCTTCATTGAATCATAACGTTCTGAAGGAATACTAAACGTATCCCGTAATGGTTTACTTCGACTTTGAATGAGGGCATCAAAATCCATATAGGCTCGAGAAATTGCATCCATTTCAATTTCCAAATGGTCTTTATGAACGTTTACTTTCCCACTAATTTCAACAACATCATCTACCAGAATATCATTCTCTGTTAAGGTTTCTACTTTTTCAGAGTTCTGAGGGGAATTGGTTTTTTTTCTTGAATCTTTGATTTGAATATTACCTAAATTGTAGGTTTTTATACCATGTTTATCCGCTGAAGGTTGATCAAAAAGACTATCTCTGCCTATCGCATCAATAGTTCCAGATCCATCGTATACCGATAAGATTAAAGGTCCTGGTTTAACTTTTCGGAGAATTTTCACAATTCCTTTGTAAAAATCCCCTGGTTGGAGATCTTGAATATTTTTTTTTGCTATTTTATGAGATGAATTATCTTCAGTTTTGAGGATTTTTTTAAAATTTGATGTTTTGGAATTATAGGAAGGTGTCATTATTCGTTCTTATAAATGTCAAGCTAGAATAAAATATGAATATGATGTTTCCGATTACAAAGAAGAATTATTTTTATTTTAAATTTTTTTCCTGATTTGACAAAGTCATCTCAGTTATTTTGCATTAAAAATTAAAAACGAAAGATTCAAAACTAGAGAAAAATTATCTAAATTATTATGCAATACCCTAATAATTCATTAGAATACGATGTTGTTCGATTATCATGGCCTAAATGGCATCCAAAGGTATGTGTTTTTTGCAAAAGTAAAATTATTTATAAGTATGCCGATAATG
>CAYPTZ010000632.1:0-2809 GCA_964413395.1 uncultured archaeon
TTAGAAAGAGATAAAAATGAGCATTTATAAACTATCTTGTAAAGTCAAGAAATTTGTTTATAAATAATTGGAAATTTAAAGAAACTGATGATGCTAAGAATCTCAAATGTTTTTTTAATGATTATAATGAATTTTTAGGTTTAGCAATAATTTTGTTAGTATGTCTTCTATTTTATTCTCGATTTTAGGTTACACTATTATCACTGAAATATTGATAATTAGATGACTTATTAATTGTTAAATTCTACGGAATTAAGTTAAAGATTATTTTAATAAATTAATAAAGTATAATTCCATTTATCCTCTTTATAATGGATCGAATTAATGATTTTATTCAATTTCATTTTATCACAATTTATACATTACAGAAATCTTAAATGAAGCGAAAATATTATTTTTAATTTTGTGAAATATTTATTAGATACCGAATAATGTTATGATATTAGACATGTCTAATAAATATAATCAAATTATAATTTGGAAGCTGAAAATTCAACATAATCTCTTTTTACGCCTTTCCCGAAAAATATTGACACGCCATTTTTCCAATCAGATGATAAAGGAGATCTTACGAGAATCTAAACAAGAATTTCGAAATCTTTTGGAGCGTATTCCTTTTAATGGAAAAAAATCAAAAAGTCTAACTCCATTTCTATTGAAATCTGCAATTTGTGTTCCTATTGCGAATGTATTGAAAAAAATGAAGATTAAAACCAGAACGATAGGGAAAATATTATATGATTGTTCAGAACGCTCATTTGCAATAATACAGAAACCTTTTAAAAAACGCTTTCGTAAAAATTTGTTTTCAAATGCTCATAAGCAAAAAATGAGCGATTTGTCCAAGAGAGAACCAACTTCATTGGCTCCATTTGATTGGAAAGTGGAATATCAAGAAGATGGATTAGATAAATATACTATAATTTTTCATGAATGTGGAATTTGCAAATTCTGGAAACAAGAAAATCTGGAAGAATTAGTGCCCTATATGTGTTTAACAGATTATATCAAATGGGATAACGCTGATGTCAATGTTAAACGAACTCAAACTTTAGCAAATGGAGCAAAGTTCTGTGACTTTCATTTCATTGGATTGAGATCATCGGGATATCGAGGATGGCCACCTGAAGATGCACAAGAGTGGTCGGGAAAATATGATAATTAAAAAAAAGAAGATAAGGTTATGAATAGATGAACCTAACCATTACGAATAATATTTAAAATTAGTTGGCAAGAATTTTTTAAAAATATAATTAAGTAAATAGGAGAAAAAAAAGATGATTGATTTATTATATATAAAAATTTTCCTTTTTTTGAGTATAATACTATATTTAATTGGTTTTATTACTCCATTGATTCTAATTCACAGAAAAGGAAAAGATCCTCATGGGATCCATAAAGGATATTCAATATTAGCAAAATTCAGTGCAGTTACAATTTTAATTTGGTTGGGCTCTATAATATGGTATATTTGTTCAGAGGAAGTATTTGATGATTTTTGGATGTTTACTTTCTTATCAGGAGATTTTTTTATCATAGTAGGAATGCTCATTGTAATACTTGGATTCATGGTTGAATTTATGGGAGTGAAAACACTTGGGCTTAATTTCAGGATTGAGTTTCCAAAAGAGGAAACAGACCTGGTAACTTCCGGGATCTATAGTCGAATGAGAAATCCAATTGTTTTGGGTGTATATTTACTTTTGATTGGAATATTTTTTATTATTCCAAATGCGTTTATGTTAATCGTTTCAATTGCTAATATCGTGGCGTTTGATGGAAAAGCAAGGGACGAGGAGAAATTTTTATTAACGAGATTTGGAAAAACTTATGAAGAATATAAGAAAAAAGTAGGGCGTTATTTTACTTTTTGATCATAAAATATGGAAAAAGCATCTGCTTAATCGATGAAATGGATTTTTTTTTTAAAACCTTTTTTTTTTTTTAATATTAGATAAACTAGGAGAAGAAAATAAATGAATGTCATTGCAATTATAGGAAGTCCCAAAAAAAATGGCACTATTAGTAGAATTGCTAAGAAAATTCTCGAAGGAGCGGAAATAAATGGGAATAATACAGAAATATTAAATCTCTATGATTTTGATATAAAACCCTGTAGAGGCTGTTGGATATGTAGTAAATCAGGGAGATGTTGTATTAAGGATGATTTTGAAAATATTTTTAATAAAATTTTAGAAGCGGATGTCATTATTCTCGGAAGTCCTGTATATTGGGCAAATATTTCTGGGGTGATGAAAAATTTTTTCGATCGACATACCGGATTTGCCATGAAATTCCCACCTAATGCAGAAAAAGTCCAATTTTTATCGAAATTTCAAAAATTAATAACAATGATGAAATTTAATAGAGAATTTGGGCCTAAAGATATAAGATTTAGGAAGAAAAAATATATTTTAGTCACAGCGTCCACAGTACCATTCAAACATTTAATGGGTGAAGTTTCGCCAGTTATTAACAATATGAAAAAATATGTAAAAAAATTAAAAGGAAAAGTAGTAAAAAAGATAATCTATACGGATACACTATTTCGCTTTTCAAAGAGGAAAGAAGAAAAAATGACAAAAAAAGCATTCATGATAGGAAAATCATTAATGTAGGAAAATAATGAATTAGAGAAAATCATGACTTAAAGAGATAGAATTATACTTTAAAATCTCGGATTTAAAATCAAAATAGGGCTGAGTGCTAATTAAAATGAATATGAAAAAAAAAAAAAAAAAAAAAATATTAATTTTTTAATAAAATTGTCTGGGGGTGATTTCTGGAAAAATTACATGATTAATTATTT
>CAYPTZ010000633.1:0-2808 GCA_964413395.1 uncultured archaeon
TATTTTTAAGGAATGATGAGATAATTCGCAACCGTTATATTGCAAGAGATCTGAGCTCCAATTTGGGCTTTGGGTAAAATCTAGATTAAATGACAACTTTGGAAAATTTTTTTCGTCCACTAATTTTCGATATTCTAGTTTAAATTTCGCGGAAGCATTTGCGATTTCGAGAAATTTTTGGATAAGCATTTGAATTTGTTTATTCCGTTCAAAAAGGATATGATTTTTTGTATCAATCACTTCCGCGATTTTTAAAATAAGATCTTCCTGTTCTGTTTTCATAATGGTCATCAATGAGAAAATAAATCAAAAAAAAAATAAATTGAAATTATTTTTACAGTTAAGGATAAGATATATTTCAAGATATTAAATGATGGTAGTTTTTTCATTGAAAAGGGAAATTTTAACTACAAGAAAAAACCAAAAAGAATTCAAAATTAAATAGAAATAAAAAAAAGGAAATTCAACCCAAGTTCAAAATAAGTCCATCATAGTTAATTCTGAAAAAAAGTAGGCTATATTCTATCTTAACCCATATTATTAATAAAAATAATTTAGAAACTCGAAAACTCGGAATTATTAGAGTATAATTCTTGATAGACTTCTTTTTTAAAATCTTCGATATGATTAATAATATTCATCGGATCCGGGGTATATATTGTAATGTTATAATGAATTTGAGCATAAATTCCAACTATTTTGAACTTGGGTTGAATTTTGAAAATATTTTTCCATTTCAAACATATTTTTTCTAAAAAGATTTGATTTTTTTGAGGTTTCTGCTGTAATTTCATTAAAAAATTATACCGCACAATTTTATCATCATCGGTATATTTAAATCGCTTTTTTCGATTTTTATTTTTGTTTGGCCTCATTTCATTAATATCTAAATCCATATTTTGAAGAATATTGTTCAATTTCGTCAATTTTTTTTCTAAATTAGTCAAGGTAATTTTCCCTTTTGTATCCAGATTTTTCATTCTACGTGAATTTTCAACATCAGATGAAATATTAATGATTTCATCAACGAGCCATCGCATTGAAATTGAATAATTAACGATATTGGAATTTAAGCAATCTAAATTGGGGATCATGATGATATTTTTATCAATATTTTTTATTTTGATATAATTTAAAGAAATTTCAAAAATTATCCCTTCTATTCCACCAATATTCACATAATCTCCAATATGAAAAGGGCGGATAATTGTAATCCAAACTCCTGCTATGAAATTATTAATAGATTTTAGGGAGGCAAAAGAAATGGCGGCCCCAACAATTCCTGAGATGATCGCAATATACTTTGGTTGAATATCTAAAAGAAAAGAAATTAATATGGCAATCACAAAGAAAACTACAAATTTATATAAAAATTTAAGACTATTATGTACATTTGCTGAAAGGCCAATTATTCTCAGAGAACTTAAAATTTTAGTCGCAATATATTTTGAAAAGAAATATATGCCAAGAACTGAAGAAATTAGCATAATTAATCCCATTATTGGAATCTGCCAATCTCCAATTGAAATAGA
Organism: uncultured archaeon; assembly: GCA_964413395.1. Classification (GTDB taxonomy): domain Archaea; phylum Asgardarchaeota; class Lokiarchaeia; order Sigyniarchaeales; family Promethearchaeaceae; genus Lokiarchaeum. The sequence goes on from CAYPTZ010000633.1 coordinate 1,533, forward strand.
TCCTAATAGATCAAGAAATGAGTGAAAATTATTTGGAACATTCTCATTTTCTAATACCATCAGATCTCAACCTCCTTATAAAAAGAAAAGGCAATATCTTTCATAATTTTTTTATGATTCTCTAAGATTTGATGTGGATCAATGCAGCGAATAATAAATTTAATAGTTATTCGGAATCCAAAATCGCTGATTTTAAATATAGGAGTATAATTAAAGATTTTTTCATATTTTTCGCACAATTCATCAAGTTTGGAACATACAATCTCAGGTTTGATATCAAATAATAATTCAAAATTAAAAGTATAGCTTGTAATTGCTTTTTCAAACATAAAATTTGAATAGTCATCAAATAATTTTTTAAGACTATAATTACGGGTTTTAGAAAAGAAGGATTTTAATATACCCTTCTCTTGTTTCTTCAATATATTCATATGTTTTAATTCTTTTTCTTTCACGTTTTGTTTTTTGATTTTATCAGCCATTAAAATGGTATAATTTTTGATTTTACTATCTAAAATTCGTTTATTTGGTATTTTAACAAGAGAACCGTCAATTTTTTGAATTACGGTATAATTCACACCAATTTCAAGAACCATTCCTTCAATTGTCCCAATTTGGATAAAATCGTCCACTCCAAAAAGTCGAGTTGAAATTAAGTAAATTCCTGAAAATACCTGACTCATTATTTCAGTCGAAGCAAATCCAATAATTATCCCTCCAACAGAAGAAATTGAGATTAAAAATTCATCAGGTATATCAATTACAATTAATAAGGATATAATAAAAAGTAAAATGGCCACCATTTTAATTATTAATTTGATGCCTTGGATGGCATCTGCAGGAAATTTTTGTTTCTTAGTAATTTTTCTTATTGTCCAAATTAACATTTGATATGCAATAAAAATGAGAAAAATGGTAATTAAAAAATCTAAATATTTGTTAATCATAATCAGACCTATACTACTTTATATAATATAGCAAAAAAGTTAAGTATATGTATTAAAATGATTTTTTTTTTTTTCCAAAATCGATTATCATAGGAATAATATACAGACGATGATTATAATAAGGGTGCACAATCATTCATGGATAAGCGACTATAATGAATACTATATGAAAAATATCTTGTTTTTCGCTTTTATACTAAGAGAATTAAAAAAAAAAATTTGATGATTTTGGTGCTATTTTCTTCATCCATCATTACGTGGATTTTTTAAACTTTTTGTAGGAATGATTCACATCCTGTAATTTTTTGGTAATCATATCATAATGAATT
>CAYPTZ010000634.1:0-2805 GCA_964413395.1 uncultured archaeon
AGAAGAAAGGAATCTGTGGTTGAGTACCTAAAAAAATTAAAAAAATTCATTGAATGATATCCTAGATGATAAGCTCTTATACTTGCTAAAATGATTCCTATAATTATTAATAAAATCCCAATTACACTTAATATTCTTCTTTTTTTAATATGTGCATCCATTTTTTGATTCTGTGCCATTTTTAAGACTCTCTTAGATATATTTTATCTTTGTAATATTATTTTGTATTTTTTTTCTGTCTCGATTATTTTTAGTAGTAAATTAACAATTATAAGAATAATTTTACGCTATTTAAACCTATCTGGTAAATTTTTGCAGTATATTCTTTTCTTTTAAATAAATAGGTAATGCCTTAATATAGTGATAGGTTAATATGAAGGAGACTATGTAGATATTGGGATAATTATTAATAAAATGATAGTAGTCAAAGCACAGAAATTTAATAACTTCAATTCTCTAGCTTTACATAAAGCCAATCATAAATATTATACGATTTAAGACAATAAAAGCAAAGCTTGATTTATCGATATTGTTAACAATAATAAAATTCTTCTCTGAATTTTCAATGCTATTTGTTAGTAGATTTACATTCTTAGATATTTAAAAGAATATTTTATTGAATCTGTATTACTAAAGTAAGTCCTTTTACTAATAAAAACAAATAAATAATCTACTGTATTAATTAGGGATAAATTAATTACATCATGGAAAAATAATTTTCAAATAATAAAGGTGAAGTATACTTGCCAATGATAGAAGTAAATGGTATTAACATGTATCATGAAATTCACGGTAAAGGGCAACCCCTTGTCATGATAATGGGTTTGAGCGCTAATACGGATTGGTGGGCAGTTGAAATTGTAGAAAAATTTGCGAAACATTTTAAAGTTCTTATATTTGACAATCGAGGTGCTGGAAGAACAGAAAATCCTGAAGGGCTGTTTACAATCAAGTTATTTGCTGATGACACGGTTGCGTTAATGGATGCATTAGGTATTGAGAAAGCTCATATTTTTGGAGTTTCGATGGGTGGGATGATTGCCCAACAACTATTTCTCAGTTATCCAGAAAAGGTTGATAAACTCGTGCTTGGTTGTACTAATTGTGGTGGATCTAAACAATTATTACCTTCCCAAGAAGTCATAGCAACATTAGGCAATTCTCCAGAAGATCAGACTCGTGAAGAATTTATTGATCAAACAATTCCACTATTGTTTACACCAAAATTTATCAAAGAAAAACCTGATTTTATCGATGGCGTGAAAGAGCTGCTTTTAAAAGCACCTATTTCACCAGATGCGTTTGAACGACAGGTAAAAGCCTTAATGGGTTTCAACTCATTTAGAAAGCTCAAAACAATTAACGTTCCTACCCTCATTATCCATGGTAAAGAAGACATTCTCATACCTGTAGGAAACGCAGAAGTTTTAGCTGGACAAATTCCGAATGCTAAGCTTATTTTATTAGATGATGCAGCTCATTCTTTTTTTGAGCCAGATCCAGAAAAAGCATTTAATTCCATTTTAGAATTTCTGCAGGCACCTGCATGATAACTTAAAACCAAAATTAGTCTTTTTTTTTTCCTTAATTTTTTAAAAGAACTTTTAGATTATTAATGTTGATTATGGCATTTAGGATTATTCCCATAAGAATTTAAGACAATCGGACGCATCAACAACATTAACTTTATGATAATTTCTTACGATTTCGATGAGGAAATTAAGATACTTTGAAGAAATTTTCGTATTATATTCTTTCTCTAAAAATCGTGTTAAATCTTTCGCATCTAATGCCTCTCCCTCATTTAGATTCATGACATATACAAGAACATCGTTTGATAATTTATATGCTTTAGTAATCTCATTTTTTATGTAGTTTATAATTAGATTCTTGGCCGGTTCACTAAAGAAGGAATGAACAATATTTCTTTCAACGTCAAATTTTTTATTTTTCAATACTTTATTTCTATCATTTAATATTTTTAAATCGTCAAGAATTATATAATCTTTAAATTTTTTTCTGTTATTTCTGAACTCGATTCTATCCAATACCATAAAATTTATTGTAAAAGTATCGGCAAAGATATAATCAAAAAAACTAAGAAGATGTTTATGTAAAATATCTAAATCATGAATTAATAAGATCTTTTTATTACTCAAACAAGCACGTAAAATATACGTGAGAGTCATTGGGTGAATATTGAGAGTTATTAAAAGAATATTTGCTGTGTCCTGATCTGGAATCATTTTCATGTCAAATGCTTCAAGTTCAAGTGCAGGACTGTCTAATGTTAAATCCGTGATAAATGTATCCCTCACGTCAAATTTATTATCAATATAAGCGATAAAAGAATGTTCACAGACGACTTTTGATACAGAAACAGTTGTAATACCTCGTTGATTCTGAGATATTATTTTTTCATCTATTTCCATATATCCCTTTTTTGAGCAGATCGGACAATCAATAAATATTTGAACCATGGGTAAGCTAAAAACAGTATATAATTATTAGTAATATCGATGGTATTTAAAGTGACACAATAAATATACTTGAGTAATATATAGGAATATCTTGAAAGGATCTTACCATTAAAAAAATTATTTGCGAAAAAACTGCATTATTTTATCTTTATGTTCAACGATAACAAATAATAAAGCCGCAGAAATTACCACAACGATAATAATAATTATTGATACAATGATAATTGCAGGTATGAGAAAACCTCCTCCAGTCTCATACGTTGGTAAGCAACTATTTCCTTCAAATTCATTACCCATACAATCCGCTTTAACACACATACAATAT
>CAYPTZ010000635.1:0-2803 GCA_964413395.1 uncultured archaeon
CAAACTTAGAAGAAATATTCCCTTGAAGATTCAAAAAATAAAACTACCTCTTAAACCTAAACCTAAAGAAAAGAAAGAAGGTGATTGGTTAAGAGCTTGGAATCAAAAAAGATGGGATTTAGTTTCGCATTTACCAGAAGATTTATTTGAAGAGGATTTCTTCCGACATATACGTCAGAGAACACTTAGTATACTAAAAAATGCCCTAACTAAAGTTCATAAATTTAACTCCACTCTGATGGATGGTATTGATTTCAGAGAGACCATTAGAAATTGGCCAATTGAGCAACAGATATACGTTAAAGAGGAAATAATTCTATCGGGGTCAATTGACACCGTAGTTATCATATTCGATAAGGATGAAGGTAGTTTTGAACGCTATACTCATAAGATGATGTGGTATGCAGAACATGAACAAGAAAGTGATTTAGCATTTTTTAGTTCTTATCCTGGTTTAGATTTAGTAGGTCCTGGGATATCTCGAATTGAACTAGGTGGTGTTACTTCATTTTATCCTCCAAGGGGGATTCCAAATGTTTGGACAAAGGAATTTAATGATAAATATCCCATAATAAAAACAAAATATGAAGTTTTACTCATGGCTGCTCTCCTTTTTGCCCAAAAAAAAATAATTCCCTATGTTGCAAAAGAGAAACCTTCTAATGTTTTTTACCAAATCGCCAAAAAATTAGGTCTTTCTATCCATTTCATCTCTTTAGATCGATTTAATCCAGTAAGTATGCGTTCATTGAGAAATTTACATGTATTAGCAGGAAAATCTACAAGAAAAATTGCTCATAAATATATAAAGAAAAGAAAAATATAATGGAATATAACTTTAGGATATCAATTACGTAATTCATTACCGCAGGATGAACAGAAAACTGCATTTTGTGAATTACTTTGCCCACATTCTGGACAAAACTTAAATTCTTCATCTTTATCTTTTTCTAAAGCATTTAAAAAATCATTTGATGAATATTCAATAATTGGATTTTCAATATCATCTAAATCATTTTTAGTTGTTTGATTAATTTTATCTTCTAAGTTATCTGTGTTTCCATTTAATTTTCCTATATATTTATTTGATTTCTTATCTCTTTTTATTTTAAATTTTCTAAATGGAAACATTTTATCTTCTTTATCATAAATTTTTTCAATATCTTCATCACTCTTTTGATATTTATTGAGATTTAACAATTTTGAAAAATCTACATTTAATTTTGGATAAAAACAATTATCAAATTTGAATGATTGAAGTTGTCCTTCAAGAGATCCTAAAGATTCTATGTTTAAATAGTTCGAATTTTTAAACCATAATGTATCCAATTTTGGTGCTGAGAAATTCGATAAATTTATCTTAGTAAAATGGCATTTGTTTAGAAATTTTAAGACTCTTAAGTTATTTAAAATAGTTCTCCCTTGAAAAAGTACCATATTATCTGAATTTTCGATAAGAATTTGCCTTAATGCAATATTCCCATCGATTTCACCTTTAAATTTTATAAATCTGCATTTATCAAACATTAATCTAAAAAAATTTGGATAATCCCCTTTAATATTGTAAATATCCATATATTTCGTTGCTGCAATGAAAACTAATTCTATTTTTGAAGTTATTGAAAATTCAATATATAATTCAAAGTATGTACATCCAATTATTTCTATATATTTTAGATTTGGAAAATTATCATCAATAACTATTCTAGAATTTGCACAATAGTGGAAACTAAGTTTTTCTACAGATGATGGATCTTTTTCATAAGATGTTAGTTGTTCTTGAAACTGTACATATTTTTGTTTTTTAATCAATAATTCTTTCATTTTTAAGATCCACTTGAATTTATAGTATATTTAAAATTTATATTTTTACCGAATAGAGTTCAATCTAGTTGATATATTATTAACAAAAAAAAGTCAAAAATTTTTGATTAAGTAATCGTTTAAATCATTTAATGAAAAAAAAATCTTGCCTCCACTTGCTATAATAAAGTATTCTACTTGAATATTTATCTGAGATCCAAAATTATCACCACAATTTCTAAAATCTCCCCGGTATCCATATATTTTTTTTCCTAATCCATATGCATATCCTATTTCAGCTGCAGTTCCTGAATCAATATCGGTTCCATCCAAAATTGCTATAACAAAATCAACACTATTAATCGATTTGGCATTAATCAGACCAATTTTTTGATTTAGTTCTATCAATTTCTCTCGTATTTGGTTATAATTTATCATACCTCTATTATTATTGAGTTTTTGTTGTAAATGAAAAATTTTTTCACCCATAAGTTTACTTTGTTCAAAGGGATCAATTATTTGAAAATATTTTGATATTAATTTCATAATGATCGATATTCCTGTCTGTCCAATTTCTGAAAATCCATAAGGTCCAGCTAAATAAATTTTATTTTGTTTAGATTCCATTAATTTCAAAATAATATCACATCAAATAAAATTCATACACAATTGACTATTCTTTTTGGTTAATTTTTTAAAAACAAATCTTCAAAATATAATTTTTATACAATATTGATAGATACATTTATTTATTTTATTAATGAAGTATTTTCATGTCGAAAAATCTTGCAATAACCGGTGGAATTATTGTCATCGTGAGTGTTATTCTAACCTTATTCACTAGTTTTTTTGGTTGGTATAATTTTAGATTTAGTTTTCCTTTTGACTGGTCGACCTATTTAAATGCCTTTGGTGGTTATGGAGATAGTGGTAAATTTTCAGAAAAATTTATTGAGGTAGTACCAGGAATATTAGTCTTAATAGGGGGGTTATTATTCAT
>CAYPTZ010000636.1:0-2801 GCA_964413395.1 uncultured archaeon
ATCTGTGCTAATCTTTCTAATCCCAATCCCCAAGCCAATACTCTTACAGGGTCTTTAACTCCCCAAGCATAAGTAACTTCTGGTCTGAAAATTCCACTGCCTCCCATTTCTAACCATTTACCTAATTCTTCTGAATAAACTGAAATTTCCATTGATGGTTCTGTATAAGGGAAAAATCCTGGGCGCGTAACTACTTTCTTAAAGCCCATTTTTTTATAAAATGAGACAATTTGGCCTATTAAATCTGAAAGAGTGAGATTTTCTCCAATAACTATTCCTTCTATTTGTGCAAACTGAGCTAAATGCGTTCTATCTTGATTTTCATTGCGAAAGACTCGATCTACACAAAAAACTTTCATTGGTAATTTAGATTCTTTTGTTATTTTAGCAAGTCGTCGAATTGTGGCAGCTGTAGTATGTGTTCGTAAAAGTAATTTTTTAGCAATATTTTCTGACCATGTGTAATTCCAACCTGTGGAACCACTTTCTCCGCCATTTTCATGAGTATTTTTAATCGCTTCTGTTATTTTTTTTCCAGGTAATTTTCCAGTAGCAGGATTTTTTAAATAAAAAGTATCATGCATCTCTCTAGCTGGATGATCTTGAGGTTGATATAAACAATCAAAATTATAAAAAGCTTGTTCAATTGTCGGACCTTTAATTTCCTCAAATCCCATTGAATGAAAAATTTCCCTTACTTCGTTGATAATAATTGTCATAGGATGCATTTTTCCTACAGTAATTCTTGGACCAAGTGCATTAATTTCATATTGTTTAAGATTTGAAAGATTATTTTTCCATGTACCTTCTTTAATCATTTTAGAATTTATCAACAATACTTCATTTTCAATGATATTTATTGTCTTAATATCAATTCCAATTCCAAGCTGAGTTAATTTAATAATACGTTCTGTTTTTTTTTCTTTTAATATGAATTTCCGCTTGTTTACTATTTCCACAGCATCAGCAATTTTTTTTGGAATTGAAGTTTGCTGAATGATATTAGAATTTTTAAATAAGTTTAAAAATTGTTCTTCTTCAGTAAAAGGTGCTTTTTCATCATATATGAAAATTTTATCATCTCCTGATGCTTTTGAAGAAACTATCCATTTATTTCTCTTCATTTTTGAAATTCCAATATAAAATATTTTCCTATTCAAGTTTAATTTAGTTTCTACTTCTTTTGAAAATTCTTGAATAGATGCTTCTTTCCTGTCATTTTCCTTAAATAATTCGAAGATTTGTCTTTCTGGAAGTCCATTTTTCTGGTAATTTTTACCTTCTTTTGTTAATGCTATTAATACGACATCCTGTTCATCAAATTGTGCTAATCCTTGTTGTTCTAAGGTGTATACTGCACCCGACATCAATTTTTCATATCCAATATTAAGGATTTTACTTAATTCACGTGCTTCAATTGATTTTTTTAATGATTGCAACTTCACTAGAACTGGAATATATTCTGATTTTAAAGAGATTGTATTTGTCATATAGAAATATACCTTCTAAGCTTCTAATTTTAATTAACATAGAATATTCGGTATAATTTATCAAATTTCTCATTTTATGGTTTGAAAATTAGTAATAGATTCAATCAATTTTTATTAAATTTTTTCTTATTGAAGAAGAACTAATTTTTTCTCCTTTATTGTCAAGTAGTAAAGGAATAATAATTAAAATGAGTGGTTTTAATCCTTTGATTTGCCGCATCTCATTAATTTTTAATGCATTTTTGTAACTTTCTACAGAACTTACATGAGCTTGTAATGCAATATTCGTAATTGCTTCAGCAAAAGGATCATTTAATGGGATAATTCTATAGAAGGATTTTTTTATTTCTAATGTTTTTAAGATATAATTTTCAAGATTCATTTTTCTTTTTTCATAAGATTCTATCAATTGAAAATTATCTTTATTTGCAAGTAATGTCTCTGTAGATAGTCCAATTGCTATAAAATTTCCTAATTTAAATGCCATTTTTAATAATTCATGATGTCCTGCATGAAGATGGTCAAAACTACCTCCCAATCCAACATAATCAAAGATTTTTATTCCCATTATTTTTTTAGAAAAACCACATTCAATAAATTTTTTATGATGTGGGGTAAATCTAAATTTAAGAGGTTCATTATTTGGTTGATATACTATCATATATTGCTGATTTTCTTGTGAGTTTTTTCGTAATTCTGTTGCTATTAGTATTTTTTTATGGTCAAAATTGGCAAGGATGGTATGCTTCAAAACAAATCAGGCGTTCTTTAAAAGATTTGAATACATGGCGAAATTATGGTATTGAACTGATAAAAAAAGTCATTGAACCCTTGGCACCTGAATCACTTACTAAAAATGAAATTGATTCTTTCATAAGAGAAATGCTAAATTTCTTTGTGATTCCACCATCTGAACTAGAACCTACTGTATTTAAAAAAATCCACCTATTATTATCTAAAAGGCAAGAAAAATATCGTGGCCTTATAAAAAAATTTCTTCCAAATATTGATGAAAAAACTCTGGTAAAAATTTCCGCTTTATTTAATACGACAACAGAAATTGCTTTATTTAGTAAAAAAGTACTTCACAATTTAATTGTAGGAGAAAAAACTAAAAGCTATTTATTTTTACTCCAAACGGCCTCAGAAATTACTCAAACTATGTTGACAGCAGAAGCTTATCTTCAAGCATTAGATAGTTTTATGGAAGAGCATCCTATTGGAGATTCAATAGGGCCATTAGTCGTGAAAACTTTTGTTCAACAAAATCAAAATTATGGAAATAATAGTGATATTCCTGTTATTGATGAA